>QNDV01000090.1 GCA_003646045.1 bacterium | reverse complement strand
TGATATCTCCACTGTATCGAAGCACCTGTCGGTCCTGCGCAGTGCCGGGATCGTCGGCTCCGAAAAACGCGGCGCCCAGGTCTTCTACCACCTGACCATGACCTGCGTCACCGGCTTCTTCGGCTGCGTCGAGGAAGTACTTGCCGGCCGCCGCGATGACCTGGTCCAACTCACGGAGACCGAACGATGACCTGGCGCAGGGAATGGCAACCGTTGCTGTGGATCGTCGGCACCTTCCTGGCCGTCTTCCACCTGCCGGTAGGGGGTGCGCGCTTCGACGGCGCCGTCCACGAAGCACTCCAGCTGGTGAGATGGTACGCCCGCGAGCACGTGCTGCTGTGCCTGGTGCCCGCCTTCTTCATCGCCGGCGCCATCAGCGTGTTCGTCAGCCAGGGCGCGGTGATGCGCTATCTGGGCGCGGGTGCGCGGCGTGTGACCGCCTACGCGGTGGCTGCCGTGTCGGGTGGGATCCTGGCAGTGTGCTCGTGCACCGTGCTGCCCCTGTTCGCGGGCATTCACCGCATGGGCGCGGGACTGGGACCGGCCACGGCGTTCCTCTATGCGGGACCGGCCATCAACGTATTGGCCATCGTGCTGACAGCGCGGGTGCTGGGCGTAGAACTGGGCATCGCACGGGCCGTGGGCGCGGTGCTGTTCAGTGTGTTGATCGGGCTGGGGATGGAACTGGTCTTTCGCGGTGACCAGCAGGAGGGACCGGTCGCCGTCCTGCCCGACGGGCCCACTGCGCGCCACCTGGGTGTGACCGTGGCGCCCCTGGCCGCGTTGGTGGCGCTGCTGATCTTCGCCACCTGGGGCAGCCCGGCCGAGGCCGGCGGCGTATGGGCGGCTGTCGCCCCGCTCAAATGGTGGCTGACCGGCGCCGCGGCGTTGGCCCTGGGTGTGGCGCTGGCTCTGTGGTACGGACTCGGCTGGTTGCGATTGGCGGGGATCACCGCCGTGGCCATCGCCCTGACCGTCGTCAGCGGCGAGCCCCTCCTGGTCTTCTCCCTGACCGCAGTCGCTTTCGCCACTGCGCTGGCGGCCACGCCCGGCGAGTTGTCCGAGTGGTTCGAGGCGGCGTGGGGCTTCGCCAAGCTCATCCTGCCCATGCTCCTGATCGGCGAACTGGTGGCGGGTTTCCTGCTGGGCCGACCGGGTCACGAAGGTATAATTCCAGCCGGCTGGGTAGCTCGCGCGGTGGGCGGCAACGGCCTGGGCGCGACCCTGTTCGCGGCGGTGGCCGGGGCTTTCATGTACTTCGCCACCCTGACGGAAGTACCCATCCTGCAAGGGCTCATGGGCGCGGGCATGGGAAGCGGTCCCGCCCTGGCCCTTCTGCTGGCCGGTCCCGCCCTCTCACTGCCGTCGATTCTGGTGCTGCGCAGTGTCATGGGCTGGAAGAAAACGGGCGTATTCATCCTGCTGGTGGTGGTCATGTCGACTGTGGCCGGACTTGTGTACGGCAACCTGATCGCGAGGTAGAAGAATGAAGAAGCTGCTGATTCTGGGCACCGGCTGTGCCAAGTGCGAGAAGCTGATGGAGCGCACCCGTGCTGCGGTGGACGCGTTGCAACTGGAGTATGACATCGCCAAGGTGAGCGAGGTCAATGACATCCTGAAGTACGGCGTCATGTCCACACCCGCACTGGTGGTGGACGGCGATGTGAAGTGCGTGGGCCGCGTACCGGACGTGGACGAGATCAAGGCGCTCATCGGCCCGGAGGCCCCGGCGTGACCAGGTTGCGGGTCCTGTTCCTGTGCACCGGCAACTCGTGTCGCAGCCAGATGGCCGAGGGTTGGGCGCGGGCTCTCAAGGACGATGTCATTCAGGCCTACTCTGCAGGCATCGAGACCCACGGCCTGAACCCCGACGCGGTGAAGGTCATGGGCGAAGCGGGAGTCGACATCAGCAGCCATCGCAGCCGGCATGTGAACGAGATGGCGGATGTGGATCTGGATGTCGTGGTCACGGTGTGCGGTCACGCCCATGAGAGTTGCCCGGTTTTTCCCGGGACGACGCGAGTTGTTCATCACGGCTTTGACGACCCGCCGGCGTTGGCGCGGGACGCTGCGGACGAAGAAGAGGCGCTGGGGCATTACCGGCGGGTGCGGGATGAGATTCGGGGGTTGGTCGCAGGACTGCCCGGTAACCTGGAGGACATGACACCATGAAACTCGCCCTCATCCAACAACACGCCTCCCCTGACAAACCCACCAACCTGGTCCGCGGTCTGGCCGCCGCCCGCCGGGCCGCCGAAGACGGCGCCGAGCTCATCGCCTTCGCCGAACTGGCCTTCGACCGCTTCTACCCCCAGGTCCACGCCACTCCCGAACTGGTCGCCAACGCCGAGCCAGTTCCCGGCCCCACCACCGACGCCTTCTGCGCCCTGGCCAAGGAATTCGGCGTGGTCATCGTGCTGAACGTCTTCGAAGAGGGACCGGACACCGGTGGCGCCCACCCCTTGACCTACGACAGCTCCCCGGTGATCGACGGCGACGGCACCATCCTGGGTATCACCCGCATGGTGCACATCACTGATTACGAGCACTTCCACGAGCAAGGCTACTATCATCCGGGGGACACCGGCGCCCCCGTCTACGACACCTGGGTCGGACGCCTCGGCGTGGCCATCTGCTACGACCGGCACTATCCAGAGTACATGCGCGCCCTGGCAGTGGCCGGAGCCGAGTTGGTGATCGTGCCCCAGGCCGGGGCGACGGGCGAGTGGCCGGACGGGTTGTACGAGGCGGAGATGCGGGTGGCGGCGTTCCAGAACGGCTACTTCACCGCCCTGGTCAACCGCGTGGGCAGGGAGGAGCACCTGACCTTCGCCGGCGAGTCGTTCGTGTGTGGCCCGGACGGTCGGGTGCTGGCCCGGGCCGGAGCAGGCACCGATGAAATCCTGACCTGCGACGTGGATCCGGCGCAGGTGATACAATCCCACGGACGACGTCTCTTCCTCAGGGACCGGCGACCCGATCTCTACGCGGGGTGGCTGGGCCATGCACACGAGTCGAGGGAATGACCGACCACCGCCACATCCGCATAGCCGTCAGCTCCTGTCTGCTGGGTGAGAACGTTCGCTACGATGGCGATCACCGTCGCGACGACTGGATCACCGACACCCTGGCCCGTCAGGTGACCCTGGTGCCGGTTTGCCCAGAGGTCGAGGTGGGCATGACCGTCCCCCGTGAAACCGTCCAACTGGCGGGCGACCCCCAGGCGCCACGCATGGTGGCAACGGAATCCGGTACCGACTGGACAGCGCCCATGAATCGCTACGCCGGGAAACGCGTGCGCAAACTGGAGAGCGACAACATCTGCGGCTACATCTTCAAGGCGAGGTCGCCCAGTTGTGGCTTGGCGCGGGTCAAGGTCGTCGGCGCCGGCGGCCGGGAGCAGCACAGTGGCAGAGGACTCTTTGCCGCCGCTTTCGCCACCCGCCTGCCCCTGGTACCGGTGCAGGACGACGAACAGCTAAGCGACGCGACTCGGCGCGAGAGCTTCCTGGCAGGAGTATTTGCGTGGGGCCGTTTACAGGAAGTGTTCGCCGAGGATTGGCGGCGCATCGCATTGCGGTCATTCCACCAACGCGAAATAGAATTCGTCAGGTCCCACAGTCCGCACCACGGACACGAGCTGGATCATCTGGTAACCGCCATCGCCGACTACACGCCGGCGGCTTTCCGTGATGAATACCGGACGCTGTTCATGGCCGGGCTCGGTGTGGATGATCCAGCGACCTGAACCTCCACCGGGCCGGGGCCCCCGGGGGCCATCACTCCGACCCACCCGCCTCCGGCCGATACATCCGCTCGATGAGATCATGGTACTTCTTGGTGATCACCCGCCGCCGCACCTTCAAGGTGGGCGTGATCTCGCCGGCGGCCTGTGAAAATTCCTTCGCCACCAGGGTGAAGCGCTTCACCTTCTCGAAAGGCGCCAGATTGCGGCCTGCCTCGCGGATGCGGTTGGCGTAGAGCTCGACGACCTCGGGCAGGCGGATCAGCTCCTCATGATCGGCGAACTGCAGCTTCTTCTGCTCGGCGAAATCCTGCAGGGCCGCGAAGGCCGGCACCACGATGGCGCTGACGAACTTCTGCCTGTCGCCCACCACCGCCATCTGGTCGATGTAGTGGTCGCGACCGATCAGGGCCTCGATGCGCTGGGGCGCCACGTTCTTGCCACCCGAAGTGACGATCAGGTCCTTGATACGGTCGGTGATGACCAGGTAGCCGTCGTCGTCCAGATGGCCCACGTCGCCGGTGCGGAACCAGCCGTCGATGAACGCCTCGGCGGTGGCCTCCGGCTTGTTCCAGTAGCCATCCATGACGTTGGGGCCCTTGACCTGGATCTCGCCCTCCTCGCCGATGCGGATCTCCACCTCGTCCACGGGTTTTCCCACCGTGCCGAAGCGGAATGCGCCCGGCGAATTGGCCGTCAGCATGGGTGCGGTCTCGGTCAGTCCGTAACCCTGGCAGATCAGCAGGCCCAGGCTCAGGAAGAACTCCTCCACCGGGCGGGCCAGGGCCGCGCCGCCGGACGAGAAGAAATTCTTCGGACCGCCCATGACATTGCGAACCTTGGTCAGTACGAGACGGTCAGCCACCGCGTACTTCAGGCGCACCGCCAGGCCCGGGCTCTCGCCACCGTAACGCGCCGTGTGATAGGTATGCCCCACGTCGATGGCCCAGTGGAAGAGCTTGCGCCGCAACGGCGGGGCCGCCTCCACCCGGGTCATGATGGCGCTGTTGGCCTTTTCGTACAGGCGGGGCGCCGACACCATGACCGTGGGCCGCACCGTGGCAAGGGCCTCTACCACCTCGCGGGGATTGGACAACACCGTGTTCTCCACGCCCTTGAGAAAAGTATAGGCAGACCACGACCGCTCGTAGACGTGGCTCAACGGCAGGAAGCACAGGGAGCGATCGTGCGGTCCCACCTCGAAGCGCGTGTCGAGGGTCGTGAACTGGTTGTTGAAATTGCGGTGGCGCAGCATAACGCCCTTGGGTATGCCGGTAGTGCCACTGGTGTAGATGATGGTTGCCAGGTCATCCATGCCGGCGGCAGCACGGCGTGTCGCCAACTCCGCCCGCGTGGCAGCAGCTACTTCACCTTCCAGCAATCCCGCCAGGGTGTGTACACCGTCGCCCTCGGCCTCCAGACCCGGTGCCAGGGCAATGATCGTAGTAAGCGCATCACACCGCTTGAGCAGTTCGCGGGCGATGGCCAGTTCGTTGGCGGTCCCGGCGCAGATGATCCGGGCTCCGGAGTCGTCCACGATCGCCGCCGCCTGGTCGGTGGTGTTGGTGGCATAGATAGGCACGCTGACACCGCCCACCGACAAGGTGCCGTAATCGGCTACGAACCACTCGGGCAGGTTGGGCGAAAAAATGGCTACCCGGTCCCCCACGGCCAGGCCCAGATCCACCAGCGCACCACCGCAGCGGTCGATGTTCCACGCTAATTGACGATAGGTCATCTCCATATACACATCGTCAACTCGGCGGCGCAGGGCAACCGCGTCACCGTATTCGACTGCTGCATCCATGATGTCCAGGGCAAGATTTCGCACGTATCGTCTCCCATCGAGTCGGAGGGTCTCTTACCATTAGAAACTAACTTGGTTTTGATCTGGTGCAAATGGCGTTCTGAGCCATTCCAGCGGCTGCCATGGTTGATTTTCGCTCTGAAATAGAGTATCATTTTTCTCCGCCCCGCAGGGCAGGCCCACTTATCGTGCTTTTATTGTAGGCAAAGTCTCGATAATTGACTTTCTGTGCCAGGTTGGGTAATGTAATGGGTAGGGGATGTTCTAGTGTGCGTCGCTGTCAATCTGCGACGCTACGGCTTCAGGGAGATATCAATGCGCCGCGCTTTGTTTTTGGCATTCATGCCCTTGGTGACTTTGCTACTGGCGGGACTTGTACCGACAGTTGCCCACGCCACCCACATCGAGGTCCCTGAGATCTCGGCGGATTGCCAGCACTTCGAGATAGATTTCCGCGCCAACTACCGCAGTCGGGTGAACGAGGCCTCGGTACGGGTAGTGGTTACGCTGGTCGATGAAGACGGTCTGAAACTTCTGCACTTCGAGACCGTGGAGCCCCTCGAACTGACTGGCGACAAGTACGTCTACTACCATCTGAGCTGGATCTGGAATGATATCACCGACGATTACATCCACCTCATCGGACTGACCGTGGTGAACTGCGAGTTGACCATCATCGCTCCCTGGGGCGAGGACGATCGCCTCGATATCCACACTGTGGAGACTTCGACCCATATCGTCTGCGATGTGGTGGACGACGACGATGTGTCCTGGGGAGAGATCAAGAGCCGCTACCGCTGACCCGCGGCACGGCAACCCGGTATACGAAGCGGGAACCCCTCAGGGTTCCCGCTTCTCGTTGCAGTCAATCCAACCGAGCGGACTATTCGCCCAATGCCGAGAGCAGTTTGTCACGCAGATCATCGTTGGCGGGATCTTCACCGAACCAGACGGTCCACAGGGCCTCGACGAACGCGAAGTTCTCGATGACGCCCGCCACTTCGCCGTTGAGTGACGTGGTCAGCCCGGTATCCAGGCGGAAGTCGAACAGGATGACATCGCCATCCTGGGCATCCCTGGTGAAGTAGGCCGAGAACGTATCCATGTCGGCGGCGAATGCCGTCCGGTCCTCGTAGTTCTTTTCGATAACTTCCACGAACGCATTGATGAGCTTTTCACGACTGAACCCCCGGCGCAGATCCATTTGCAGACGCTTGGGTTCCTTGAGTTTGACCAGAGTGGCGGCCGGTTCGCTGCCCAGGTCGACGCCCTCCATCACGTACGACACGATGGTATAGACATCCACCTTCATGAACGTCTTCTCGCGCAGACCCACGCCGGTGGCCGCCAGGGTTGCGGCGACATCGCCCGTACCCTGAACTACGGTGTCGGGATACTCCTTGCCGGACTTCTCCTCGACAATGGCGGCAGCCGGTTGAACGACGAGGGCACCCAGGGTCAGGATCATACTCAACAGGATCAGGCGACGTATCATGGCGGTTTCTCCCCGTTGGTGGGACGTTTATCGGAATCCGTCCCGTAGCTTACCTACTTGTGTCTGACGGTGCAATATCGGAAGCGTTTTCGTCGCTGGTTTCGGGGGAACGACCCGGTGCACGCCCCCGCGGGACCAGGTTCTCGCCCCGGGTGCCGAAGACATAGGCCCCGGCGTGTTCGGGACCCAGTTCGCGCACCCACTCCAGTCTGGCCCGCGGGCCAACAACCAGCCGCAGGGCCAGATCGTCGGCACCACCTTCGCGCAGTACGCGGATCATCGCGTCGTTCGTCGAAGCGTCCTGCACTATGACCACACGGTCCCCGTCGACCAGCCCCGCCTGGACGTAATTATGACAGAGATACTGTGACACCCGCTCCTTGAATACCAGGCGATGGAAGGCACGTCCGCTGGGATAACGTGCGTCGAGGTGGTATTGGACACCGCCCCAGGCCACCAGCCACAGCAGGGGTACCATCATCACCAGCGTTCGGCGCGACGGCCCGACCGACCTGTACAGCACCAGCACCACCGACACGGCCAGCGCCGCGAAGGGTCCATAACCGTAGCGCGGCACGGCGTGATCGCCCAGGACGGTGGCCGGAGCCAGGGAGGCCGCGGCCAGTACCAAACAGACCAGCAGGGCCGACCGGCCCGCCACCAGCGCGCGACGCGCCAACCAGCCCCACAGCGCCCAGAAAGCCGCACCGGTCAACAGCCCGGCCGTGGTGAAAAGGGTTTGATCGCGCAACAGCACCGCCGGGGTGGCCAGCCAGGAGCCGTAGACCAGGAAATTGCGGGGAATGCTCGCCAACTCCACGGCGTAATCGTCGGTGGTGGC
>QNDV01000089.1 GCA_003646045.1 bacterium | reverse complement strand
TCAGTAATCTATAAATGGAATACCGGTACTCTTCAGTTTGATAGTTATCAATCTATTGCTACTAATGGGGGACGTGATTGGGAATCCTTTATTATCGGAAGTGATCATTACCTAGCTGTTACTAATAATTATAATGATTCTACTTATAATATTAACTCAGTAATCTATAAATGGAATACTGGTACTCTGCAATTTGATATTTTTCAATCTATAGCTACTAGTGGTGCTATGGATTGGGAATTCTTTACTATTTCAGGTGATCACTATCTAGCTATTGCTAATTACTATAATGGCACTACTCTTAATCTTAACTCTGTAATCTATAAATGGAATACTGGTACTCTGCAATTTGATTCATTTCAATCTATAGCTACTAATGGTGCTTTTGATTGGCATTTCTTCACTATTGAAACTGACCACTATCTAGCAATAGCTAATTTTCATAATGGTTCTACACATAATGCCGATTCTAAAATCTACAAATGGAATACTAATACTCTTCAATTTGATGCCAATTTTACCGGTACTATTGGATACGCTGATAAAACTATAAATAAGGGATTAAGATTATTTGACGTTCGTTCTAATGAAACTAGTATCTCGATATCTCAAAAAATTGAGGAAATAGAAAAAATAACAGACAATTCACTAACACTTTCATTTACTGCTAGTTCTACTAAAAGTACTGAAGTAATTACGTCTATAGTTATTAATGGTATTATATATTCACAAACTGATTCAGTATCTAGTGAAGAAAAACAAATCAAATTTACTGCTGGTATTTCTGATACTATAACATCACTTTCGATACTTATTAGTATGAAAAATGATGGTACTAATGAATTATTTCTTTCGGAAGCTAAACTAGAAGAAGGATCTATTGCATCTGGATTTGAACGAAACTCTATTGCTAAAGAATTAATTATATGTCGTAGATATGCAAGACTATCTGATGTAAATGTTAGAGCAGCAGAATTCACATATGAAATGTATGCTGCTCCTACTGTAACTGCATTAGGTATTGGTTTTCTTTATGAAGCTAATTTATAACTAATATAGGTAAACTATAAAATGATAACAACTGTAAAAAATCAAGAAGATGGCGCTTATCTATTAGATGGCGTTAAACAAGTTCCTAATGATTCACGAAATTCAGACTACATTCTAATACAAAATTGGATATTGGGTAAAACTGAGGCATGGTTAGCATTAGAAGATACATTTAATGCAGAAACTGCTGCTCATGATAATTGGCTTAACATCCAATCATATGATGCTGACTTAGCTCAATATGAAATTGATTTAGCTGCTTATACTGATTGGGTCTTTTCAGAAGAAAATCCTGTTCGTCCAGCTGAACCAGAAATCATTACTAAACCTGAAGGATATCATACACAAACTGAAGTAGATGATTCTGTGATTAAACATTCTGAATGGCAATCAGGATGGACTGAATGGCAAGCTGATACTGATCCTTTGAAACCTGAAACGTATTGGGTTCCAGAGTCAGTAATATTATTAATTCCAGGTGATATTCCAGAACCAACTATTACTGCTTTAATAGCACCAGTTCCTAATACTCCTGATCCTCAATTTTCATTGGAAGAACTCAAAACCAATAAAAAGAACGAATTAAAACTAGCTTGTAATGTTGATATAGAAACTGGATTTGATTCTGATGCATTGGGAGTTACATATACTTATGAAAGTACTTTAAAAGATCAATTAAATATTGCTGGAGCATTTATTTCTGGTTCTACTCTTGATTTTACTGTTATTGATGGTGCTAATAATAAACTTCGTGTAAGTCATACGACTGCACAAATGACACAAGTGTTCAATGATGGTGTAACAGTTATGCAAACCAAAAAGAATGATTTATATATATTACTAGGTAATGTTGATTCTGCTGCTGACGAAGCAGCTGTAGCAGCTATAGTTTGGACATAAGTTAAATGTGTGATACATGTGACTTAATAGTTAAACATATTGCTCCAACAAGATGGTATAAAAGAGCGAGATGGGAACTTGTAGAAGATTTAAAAATAATCGATCATGTTATTCCAAAAGGATTTATTACTGATGGTGCTTCTGTTCCTCTCGTTCTTATTATGATTTTTTCACCTACTGGAAAATATATGAAAGCAGCTGTTGTTCATGACTATTTATTAGAACAATTAGAATCTGGAGAATCAAGAAAAGTTCCCGATAATGAATTTTATAAAGTAATGACACATCTTGATGTTCCTGCTTGGAGAAAAGTATCTATGTTCTCCTTCGTTAGATCTTATGGTGTTTTCATTAATTTATTTAAATAAAAACACACCGACATATTTGGTAATTTAAGTCTTTTAAAAGAAATTACAAAATTTTTTATTAAACTATAGGAAACTATAAAATGGCAAATTATTTAAAAATCCACGGCCTTACACTTGCAGGCGGCGCAGCAATTCAAAATGCTGTAATCGAATCATTATCTTCTGATCCGGTTCCTTCATATCCTGGTCAAATTTGGTTCAATCTTACTAGTAAAGAATTTAAATATTCTGGTCTAGATGCCGGTGGTGCGATTGAAATTAATGTTTTTGGTTCTGCTCAAGACTTAGCTAATTACGTATCCTCTCTTTCTTCTTCTACTGGTGCTTCATTACTAGGCTATGATGGCGCTACAGGATCAAATGGTCAATTCTCATTAGCTGCTTCTGCTGCTGATGTTGCATTGGATTCATTAGTTTCAGGACTTGACCAAGAAATTCAAGATCGCATTGATGCTATTTTAGCATTAACAAATAGTACATCAACTGCTACTGGCAATGTACAATCTGAATTAGATGCAACACAATCTGGTGCTGGTCTAAATACTGACGGTACATATACAGCTCCTGCAGGATCTAACTATTTAACAGGTGCAACTGATTTAGAAAACGCAACTGTATTATTAGATACACAAGCTAAAACAAACGCCGATGGTGTAGCTGCATCATTACCACTTGTTGGTGGTACTATGACTGGTGATATCCAGTTAGGTTCAAATGAAATATTTACATCTACATCACCTTCAACTGCAGGTGCTTTAGTTAATAAAGCATATGCTGATAGTATTGCTGCTGGTTTTGATCCTAAAGAGTAAACTCGTGTTGCTGCAACAGCTAACATCGATTTAGCTACTGGTGGTTTACTGACTGTTGATGGTGTCGTTTTAATTGCTGGTGATCGTGTTCTTGTAAAGAATCAAACTGATGCCACTGAAAATGGTATATATGATGTTGTTGCTGGTACTTGGACCCGCTCTACTGATATGGATGGTACTCCTGCTGCTGAAGTTTCAGGTGGTGCGAACACATATGTAGAACAGGGTACTATTAATGAAGGTGCTGGTTTCGTATTAATATGGGACGGTATTGTAGCATTAGGTACTGATGACATTAATTGGACTCAATCTTCTGGTACTGGTGCTGTTGCAGGTATCCAAACTGAAATTGATACTATTGAAGCTGGTGCTGGTTTAGGCGGTGATGGAACATATTCTATATCTGGAACAAATTATATAGATACTGCTACTTCATTGAAAAACGCTGATGTATTGTTAGATACCCAAGCTAAAGCAAATGCAGACGCAGTTACTACAGAAATTACTAATAGAGCTGCTGCTGATACACTAATTAATACTGAATTAGATACTACTCAAACTGGAGCTGGTTTAGCTGCAAATGGTACGTATACAACTAATACTGGTACTAACTATCTTGATACTGCAACTTCATTAGACAATGCTGATGATTTGTTAGATGCTGCATTAAAAGCTGTTTCTGATTCTGTAACAGGCGATGCTTCTGCAATTCAAGCTGAATTAGATGCTACACAATTAAATGCAGGTTTGGATGTTAATGGTAATTACGTTGCTAATGGTTCTGCAAACTATATTGCTTTAGCAACTACTTTTCAAAATGCTGATAATTTATTAGACAGTCAATTAAAAACTGTTACTGATGGTTTGTCAACTGAAGTTACTGATCGTGGTTTAGCTGTTACTGCTGAAGCTACTGCACGTACTAATGCTGATATTGCAATCAATAATGAATTGACTGCTACTCAAACTGGTGCTGGCTTAGCTAATGATGGTACATATACAACTAATTCTGGTACTAACTATCTTGATACTGCAACTTCATTAGATAGTGCAGATGACTTATTAGATGCTGCTTTAGCTGCTTTGGCAACAACAGTTGGTGGTGGTACTAATGCATTACAACTTGAATTAGATGCAACACAAACTGGTGCTGGTCTTGGAACTGGCGGCACATATACTGCAACTGGTGCTGCAAACTATATATCAGGTGCAACTGATTTAGATAATGCTGATCAATTACTTGATGCACAAGTTAAAGTAAATGCTGATGCAATCGGTGCTGAAACAACTGCACGTACTAATGCTGATACTACAATTAATTCAGAACTAACTGATACACAAGTTGGTGCAGGTTTAGCTGCTAATGGCAACTATGTTGTTGATGGTACTGCTGATTATATATCTGCTGCTACTTCATTATCAAATGCTGATAGTTTGTTAGATGATCAAATCAAAGTCAATACTGATGCGATTGGTGCTAATGCAACTGCATATGCTGCTGCTGATACTTTAATTCAAAATGAATTAAATTTAACACAAACTGGTGCAGGTTTATCTGCAACTGGTGCTTATGTTGCTAATGGTTCAGCTAACTATATCAATACTGCTACTTCTTTAACTGATGCTGATGATTTATTAGACGCACAAGTTAAAACGAATACGGATGATATTAATGACAGACTGCAATTAGCTGGCGGTATTATGACCGGAAACATCACTATGGGTGTTTACGAAGTCTATACTACTACATCGCCTACATCACCATCTGCTTTAGTTAATAAAGCATATGCTGATAGTATTGCTGCTGGTTTTGATCCTAAAGAATCAACTCGTGTTGCTACAACTGCCGATCTAGCTACTGCTTATAATAATGGTACTGCTGGCGTTGGTGCAACGTTAACATCTTCTTCTACTGAAGTTATTCCTACATTCGATGGACAAACTGTCGTTGTTGGTAATCGTATCTTAGTTAAAGATCAAACCGATCCTGTTGAAAATGGTATTTATACTGTTACTGATGAAGGTTCTGCTGGTACTAATTGGGTCTTAACTCGTGCTCTTGATATGGATGGTTCACCAGCTGCTGAAGTTTCTGGCGGTGTGCATACATATGTTGAAATCGGTACAAATAATGCTGGTGGTGAATTTGTTATATTATTTGATGGTAATGTAACTCTTGGTACTGATGATGTTACCTGGACACAATCTGGTGGTCAAGGTGCATTAACTGGATTACAAGGTGAGTTAGATATAACACAAGCTGGCGCTGGTCTTGGTACTAATGGTGCATATACAGCAAATGGTGGTGCAAACTATATATCTTCTGCTACTAGCTTAGATAATGCTGATCAATTATTAGATGCACAAATAGATACTAATGAAACCAATATAACTGGTTTGCAAACAGAAATGGATGCAACTCAACTGGGTGCAGGTTTATCTGTAACTGGTACTTATGTTGCTGATGGCGGTGCTGATTATATATCTGGTGCTGTATCATTATCAAATGCTGATAGTTTGTTAGATGATCAAATCAAAACTAATGCTGATGCAATTGTTACTGAAGCTGCTGCTAGAGTTGCTAATCATGTAACCATAAACTCTGACATTACAGCTATTGAAACTGGTGCTGGTCTACAAGCAAATGGTACATATTTAGCAACTGGTGCTGCAAATTATATTTCAGGTGCAACTGATTTAGATAATGCTGATCAATTACTTGATGCTCAAGCTAAAGTAAATGCTGATGCAATCGGTGCTGAAACTACTGCCCGTACTAATGCTGATTCTACAATGCAATCTGAATTAGACGCAACACAGTCTGGTGCTGGTCTAGGAACAGGTGGTGCATATATTGCTACAGGTGGTTCTAATTATTTGTCAGGTGCAACTGATCTAGATAATGCTGATCAATTACTTGATACACAAGTTAAAGCTAATGCTGATGCAATTGGTACTAGTACTACTGCATATATTGCTGCTGATACATTGATTCGTTCTGATTATAATGCTCGTACTTATACTCAAGAAACTACTGTTGCTGCACAACAACATACCATTACACATAATTTAAATAATGCATTCTTGAATGTTACTATTTGGACTAAAAATGGTGGTGGTACATTCCAAAACGATATCGTTTTGATTACTGAAACTAATGCAAATGTATTAACTATTGATTGTACTGAAGCTGTTAATATTAAAATTATCATAACTTCAGCATTAGATCTTTAATCTTATTTATTCTTTCTAATACAGTGGACTAACGATATGTTAGTCCACGCCTTTACTTAACACTTTAATATGGCTACTGAAGATTATACTAAACTAAATATTAATGAAATATCTATTGATTCTATACGTCTTATAAATCTAAATGCTAATATATCTATTGATGATTTGTGTGATTTAATTTCCAAACAATTAAGCTTTATGATGACTAGACTAGAAAAAAATTCTATTCGTTCTAAAGATGAGCGCGATAACTTAGATATTGATATTATCTTTATTAAACGTTTTTTTGAAAAGATTGAAAAGGAGTTATTAACAAATGGCTGAAAATCAAGAACGATTCGATAGAAAAACAGCACAAGCTATAATGTGGCTTGACAGAACACAATCTAATATTAAAGGTTTTAAATTGTATCGAGATGGTCAATCACTTGATGCACAACTTAATGTTATTAGAGTTCAATACGGTCTTCTGCAATC
Source organism: bacterium (assembly GCA_003646045.1). Next base: position 1,058 of record QNDV01000089.1, on the reverse strand, counting down.
CTTAAAAAAAGTATTAAATGGAGAAAGTTATTTAGAAGGCATTGACAAAAATATATTTAACAAATAGGAATAAAGGCTTATGGCAAATATGAATTTACTCTCCAAATTAAAGATCGGCACTGGTGCTGCTTTAATTCATGGAGATAATAATGAATTTCCAGGATCACCTGCAAACGGTGAAATGGTAATGAAAGACGGTGTACTTTATGTATACTCAACTGTTGATGGAGTAACCACTTGGTTTCCATTAACTAATAAAAAATCTATTTATGTACATCAACAAGCTGTCGGTTCACTTCAGTGGACTGTTCAGCATAACTTTAATACAGATGAATTTGTATATATGGTTTATGATTCATCTCATAATCTAATACAAGTAAATAATTCATTAATTGATTTAGATAGTTTTACAGTAGATTTTGCTACTGCTGAAACTGGTATGGTTGTTGTTATAGCTAACTCAGCATTATTTGTACCATCTGTTGCTGCACAAGCATTATCAGCAGATTCACTTAATATCGCGTCTGGCGTTGTTGTAATAGACAATACTGGTATCGAAATAAGTGGAACAAACATTAACGACAGTTTTGTTAATAAAGCTACTCCTGAAATGACTGGTGATTTGACTACTAGTGGATTGATTGATGGTCGTGATGTAGCAAGTGACGGTACTAAACTTGATGGCGTCGAAGCTTTAGCTGAAGTTAACAGAACTCCTGCAGAAACAATGACTGACATATTGACAGTTGATGGTGCTGGAACGGGTTTGGATGCTGATTTATTAGATGGTCAAGAAGGCGCTTATTATGCAACAGCTTCTGACTCTTATACTAAAGCTGAAGTAGATGCAAAAGACTCTGCAATTGTTACAGGTATTGATTGGAAAGAAGCAGTAAACACATTTGCTGATCTTGCTACTACATATTCATCAGCTGTTGAAGGTTGGGCTGCTAGTGTAAACGATGTTGATATTGTTTATCGCTATAATGGTTCTTCTTGGGTAACATTGGCGAATGGTGTTGTGCCTTTAGCAACAGGTTCTCTAGATGGTAAACTTT
>QNDV01000088.1 GCA_003646045.1 bacterium | reverse complement strand
CGACGTCCCTGCCCCTCGTTGCCGCACCCCGGACCGAGCCGGTATCGCCCATCGTCAGGGACACGACGCGGGCGACCATCCCCGTGGATTCGGTGGCTCTCGTGGCAGACGAGCCCGCGGTTGACGAAGCGCCTGTTGCCGAGGTCGCCCGGGAGAGTGAGCCGGTAACCGAGCCACAGGAGACTGCCGCGGCACCCGCGCGCCCCACTTTCGATCCCACGCCATACCAGGGTGTGGTGGGCGCTGATGGTTGGACTCTGCACCTGTATTCGTTTCCCGACAGCACCGGGGCGGCGGCAGAAGTGGGTATCCTGGCCCGGCGGGGCATCAAGGCTGCCGTGCGCACCGTCGAGATCGCCGGCAAGGGACGTTATCACCGGGTGTACGTCGGCAGTTTCGCAGACCGTACCGCCGCCCGGGAAGCCATGTCGTCACTCATGGATAGACTGGGAGCCGACTGGGCCAATCCGGTCCGTTTCGGCAGCGCCGAATGATAAACACCGTTACGGCCCCCCGGGGCCCGCACCAGCGTCGGGCAGCCGGCGCGAGAGGTTGATTACGTGAGACTGAAATCCATCGAACTGCAGGGCTTCAAGTCCTTCGTCGACCGTACACGCCTGGAATTCGACGAAGGTATCACCGCCATCCTCGGTCCCAACGGCTGTGGCAAGTCCAATATCGTGGATGCCGTACGCTGGGTCCTGGGCGAGCAGTCGGCCAAGCAGCTGCGTGGCGAGCGCATGGACGACATCATCTTCAAGGGGACCACCAAGCGGCGACCGGTGGGCATCGCCGAGGTGACGCTGACCTTCGACAACGATGACCGGGGACTGCCTGTCGAGTTTACCGAGGTGGCCATCAAGCGCCGGGTGACCCGCGACGGCGGCAGCGACTATTTCCTGAACGGATCGCTGTGCCGCCTGAAGGACCTGCGCGATCTCTTCTACGACAGTGGCGTGAACAATACATCCTACTCGATCATCGAGGAGTCGATGATCAAGCAGATCCTCAACGAGAACAACACCGAGCTGCGGCGGCTACTCGAGGAGGGTTCGGGTATCACCAAGTACAAGGCCCGCCGCAAGGAGACCCAGCGCAAACTGGACCGGACGCAGCAGGATCTCACCCGCCTCTACGACATCATCGACGAAATCGGGCGTGAGGTGCGCTCGCTGCAGCGCCAGGTGGGTAAGGCGCGCCGCCACCAGAAGCTCTTCAAGGAGATCCGTGCCCTGGACCTGTCCCTGGCCCGTCGCCGCCACGGTGAATTGGACATCCAGGAGGCCGATGCCCGCGAAAAGCTGGAGCATTTTCGCACCGACGCCGAGACCGGCGTGGGGGAGTTGGCCGAACTGCAGGCCCGCATCGAGGCCTCGCGGCCCCAGTTGGACGAGCGCGAAGCCGAACGGCACCAGTTGGAGGAAGCCCTGCAGGCCTTCGAAGAGGAGTTGCAGGAATCCCAGCGCCAGGCCCTGGTGCTGCAGCACCGCATCGAGGAGCACGAGCGACGCATCCGCGACAACGGAGCGGCGGCGGACGAGGCGGTAGCCAGGCAGCAGGAAATCGAGGGTCAGATCGAAAGGCTGGGCGAGCACCGCGGCACTATCGAGACCGAGCTGTCCGGCACCGGTGGTGAACTGAACGAGCACGCCGAGAAACTGTCCGTCCTGGAAGACCGGCTGGCCCGTGACCGTGCGGCCCTGGACGAAGCCACCCGCATGAATCTGGAGGTCATCGAGAGCGATGCTTCCCATCGCAGCCACCTGCGCGAACTGCAGGTCAAGCAGGAGAACCGGCGTGAGCGCATGACCATCCTGGCCACCGAGCGGGACAGTATCCTGCAGGCCGGACGGGAGGCAGAGGGCCGGTTGCAGGAACTGGCCGGCAAGCGTCTGGGCGGCACGGAACGTCGTACCGACCTGTTGCGGGACCTGGCCGCCAGGGAAAAGGCCGAGGCCGAGTTGGAGGTCGGAGCCCACGAGTTGCAGGAGCAGACGTCGTCGCTGCAGGCCCGTCTCGAGGCGACCCGCTCCACTTGCGATCTGCTGCAACGGTTGCATGACGATTACGAGGGCTACGGACAGGGTGCGCGGGAGGTCCTGCGACAGCACGGATCAGGCGGGCGTGTGCAGGGCGGTCTGGCCGAACTGCTGCAGGTTTCCACCGCTGATCGCCCGGCCCTGGAAGCCCTGCTGACCGATCTGGTAGATGCGGTGGTGGTCACCGATACGACCACCGCCGTGGAACTGGTGGCCGAACTGCGCAGCAACGAGAGTGGTCGGGCGGCCTTCCTCAGCAGCAGCGGTACACACGGCACCCAGGCCGACCTGGAAGCGACCGGGGGACGTGCCGCCGCCGAGGTCATCACCGGGCCCGGCGCCGAGCTGCCGGCAGTACGTCGTCTGTTGGCCGGCGCGGTGATTTTCGCGGACGACGCAGCAGCTGTCGGCGCAGCCGAACAATGGGGCGGCGAGGGCGTGCTGACCTGTGTCAGCCGCAGTGGCCTGCTGGTGCGCAGCGACGGCACGGTCCGCGGTGGTGCTGCCGCCGCCGATGATGGACTGCTGGGTCGGCGCGAGAAGCTCGAAAAACTGCAGACCGATGTGGAAGATCTCGAGGGCCGCCTCGAGAAAGCCCGCCGCAAGGTGGCGGACAACCGCACAGGTCGCGAGGAATTGCGCGAGGCCCTGATCAGCGGTCGCGGCGACCTGACCACCCTGGACGCGGAACTGGGCCGGCTGCAGGTGGAAATCGCCCAGGCCACCCAGACCCGGGACACGGCCACCGAACGCGCCGCCGGGATGGAAACCGAGAAGACGGGGCTCGCTGAGCAGGTGGCCGCCCTGGCCGCCGAGGAACAAGCCCTTACCGACCGGCTGGACGCCAGCGGTCGTGAGCGCGTCGATACCACCACCCGTCGCGAAGACCTGCGTAACCGGGTGGATGAGATCGAGCTGGACCGTGACGAGGCTCGGGCCCATCTCGAGGAGCTGCGTCTGGGTCGGCAACGCCGCGAGAGCCAGTTGCGTGAGGCCGAGACCACCCTTGAACACCTGCGGGGCAACGTGGGGGAACTCTTCGCCCGTCGCGAGCGGTTGGCCGAGGAAAGTGAAGTGGCCGGCGAGTCCATGACCGTCCTGGGCGAGGAGCTCACCCTCAAGCGTGATGTCCTGGGCAAGGCCATGGACGAACGCGGACGGCGCCGCCAGGTGGTGCGGGCGGCAGCCGAGGCCATCGGTGTGCTGAATGACGAGATGCGCGGCTGGCACGAGCGGGTCCAGACCATCGAGAAGGCCCGGGGCGGTTTCCGCGACCAGGCCCATGGAATGGAGACCCTGCTGGCCACCCTGGACGTCAGGCGCAACAACCTGGAGGAGCGTGTCGAGTTCGATCACCAGGGCAGTTTCCAGGATCTGGTCACAGCGGTGAAGGAAGAGGACCTGCCCCCGGAACTGGAGCGTGACGGTGACGTCTTCCAGGTGGAAGAGGCGAGCAGCCTGCTGGAAGCCAAGCGGACCAAACTCGGATCCCTGGGTCCCATCAATCACCTGGCCCTGGAGGAATACGAGACCAGGAAAGAGCGGCTGGACTTCCTCGAAGGACAGAGGGACGACGTGGAAAAGGCCCGCGACGATCTGGTGAAGGCCATCACCGAGATCAATCGCACGGCCCGCAAGCGCTTCATGGCCACCTTCGAGGAGGTGCGTCGCAACTACATCGCCGTGTTCCAGACCCTGTTCAAGGGAGGGCGGGCCGACCTGCGACTTGTCCGGTCGGACGATCCTCTCGAAAGCCACTTGCGTATCACGGCCCAACCCACGGGCAAGGTGGTGGACCATGTTTCCCTGCTGTCCGGCGGCGAGCGCTGCCTGACGGCCCTGTCGCTGCTCTTTGCCGTGTATCTGGTCAAGCCCTCGCCCTTCTGCATGCTGGACGAGGCCGATGCTCCCCTGGACGATTCGAATATCAAGCGCTTCGTCACCATGCTGCGGGAGTTCAGTTCCAACACCCAGTTCCTGGTCATCACCCACAACAAGCTGACCATGGAGACTGCCAACCACCTGTATGGTGTCACCATGATGGAGCCGGGTTGCAGCAGTATCGTTTCGGTGAAATTCAGCGACGTGGCTGGCAGCGCCAACGACAGCGAGCTGAGTGATGCCATCACCGCGAGACGGCTGGACATCGATCAGCACGAGGACGCCCGCGGGGAGCAGGGCCAGGAGATACTGGAATTCGACACGCTGGAGGATGCCGTACCGGATGAGGAAATCAACGCCGACGGCGGGAAGTTGGAGGCCAGCGAATGATCCGGGGCGCCCTGGGGCGCTTCCGGCAGGGTCTCAGGAAGACGCGTGAGAGCTTCTCCGAGGGGCTGCGCGGTGTTTTTGGCAGCCGGGTACGCCTGGATGCCGATACCCTCGAGCGTATCGAGGAGTTACTCATTTCGGCGGACATGGGTGTCCAGTCCTCGGTGACCATTACCGGCAACATCGAGAAACGTCTGAAGCAGGAGGGTGGCGAGGCCACCCTGGAATCGGTGCTCGAGGTGATTCGCGGCGACGTGGGGGAGATCCTGGCCAACGCCCGGCCCCGGGTGCAGGCGGTCGGCTGGGATGGCGAATCCGCCGACGGCAGGAAGAAGAAGAAAAAGAAGAAGAAGGGGAAGGTGGTGCCGGAAACCGCGGTACCAGAGGCCGCGGTGGATGGCGCTCCCCGGGTGATCTTCGTGGTTGGCGTCAACGGCACGGGCAAGACCACCAGCATAGCCAAACTGGCTCACCTGTTGCAATCCGCGGGGCAGAGCGTTCTGCTGGCGGCGGCTGACACCTTCCGCGCCGCGGCGGTGGAGCAGCTGGTGGTGTGGTCTGATCGTGTCGGTGTGGATTGTGTCCGGCAGGGACCGGGTGCCGACCCGGCAGCAGTGGTTTTCGATGCCATCGAGGCAGCCTCCGCCCGCAACATCGATGTGGTGATAGTCGACACCGCCGGGCGACTGCACACCAAGACCAACCTCATGGACGAATTGGGCAAAATGGCCCGTGTCATCCGCAAGCGCACCGGCCGCGATCCCGAGACCCTGCTGGTAGTGGACGCCAACACCGGTCAGAACGGTCTGAGCCAGGCCCAGGTCTTTGCCGAGACCGTTCCCGTGGACGGACTGGTCCTGACCAAGCTGGACGGTACGGCCAAGGGTGGCATCGTGGTGGCCATCGCAGAGACCATCGGTCTGCCGGTGCGCTATGTGGGCATGGGGGAGCAGGTGGAGGATTTGGCCGTGTTCGACCCTGAAGTTTTCGTGGACGCGCTTTTCGCCGATTGGACCGACGATGCCGCGGAAACGCCGCAGTAGGTCGCGTCCCGCCGGCGCCGACCGCGGCACCGGCGGGCGGTCCGGCCGCCGCGGTACGGGTAATCGTGCCCGCCGTCGCCGCCAGGAAACGGCCAGCCGTCTCGAGGCCCTGCTGGGCCAATCCCGCGGCCAAGCCGACGACAGCCGTGACCATCGCCGCGATGACCGGCGCTGGCTGGGTTATCGTACCCTGGATCTGCAACGCCACAGCGAGCTTTTTGCCGGCCTGGCAGTCCTGGACTTCGACTATCTCATGGGGCAGCGTTTTGCGGCCGGCCTGACCACCCTGGGCGACCTGCTGCCCCAGTCGGTGGTGGGCCGGGCCCAGAACGGACACGGTTGGTTCACCGACGAATTCGGCACCGCCCTGCGTTTCCCCGATGCCACCTTCGAGCGGGTCCTGAGTGTGCTGGAATCTGCCGACCCCAATCTGAGAGCGGCTGCGGTGCGTCGCCGCCGTACCGACATGCTGCAGGGCTTCGGAACCTGGATCATGCAACGCCTCGACCAGCCGCAACTCGAGCTGGTCATTGACGGCCGCCCGCTGTTCGGGCTCGAATTCCTGGCCGAGCGCCCGGTGGAGACCAGGGCCTTCCTGAAGGGACTGGTGCTGGCCGGCCACATGGATGACTGGCCCCTGCGCGAGGCCTCCATGCTCCAGCACCGCCGCACTTTCGGCGGCATGCCCTACCAGATCGGTGGCGGCGAGATCCTCATCGTCGATAGCGAGCGCTTCGAGGCGGTGGGGCTGGGGGACACGGGGCAGTCGGTGCTCGACAACGACCAGCTGCGCACCCTGCGGGATCTGGGCGTGATCTGTCACGATCCCCGTCGCGACTACCACTTTCCCGAACACGACCAGGCGTTTTTCCGCCGGCGCCTGGGCGACGGAGTGTGTGACGACCTGGCGCTGATCCTGACCGGTGCGCGCCACGGTTTGTCGGGGATGCTGGGCGCCTTCGTCATGGATGCCATCGACACCTACGACAAGTACCTGGCCGACCTGACCTGGGGCGGCTACGACGGCTGGCTGGGGCGGGAGGTGCAGCGGGCCTTCGCGCAGCGCGAGGGACGGCCCCTGGTGGGTGACGAGGAGATCCTGGACCTGATCCACTTCGCGGCCAAGCGCAACGATCCGCCCATCAATCTCAGTTCGTCCCATCGGCGGCTCATCCAGTACGAAAAGGGCGCCACCACACCCACGGTGCTCAACCATTGGCGTTTCCTGCAGGGCGAGCCCCTGGACGACATCCAGCTGGGCTTCAGCCGGGTGCCGGGGCGGCTGTTCTACAACGTGGCACGGGATCGACTGCTGGCGGCGGGGCATCAGGTACCCGAGCCGGTCTACCTGAAACGGAAGGGAAGGCCGGGGTGACGCCTCATGAAGGCATTCCCGGATCCATGAAAAAAACCCGGAGATCGATCTGTCCCTGTCCGGCTTCGCCGGCGACGGTCCACGCCGGGTACAAGACACTGATCATATTCGACGAACCCCATCGGTACCTGCCACGGCAGGATTGACCGCGGGAGGTTGCCATGCCACGGGTCCTCGGACTGGGTGGAGTGTTTTTCAAGGCCCGCGATCCCCGGGCGCTCGGCGAGTGGTACGCGCAATGGCTGGAGGTGCCGGTCCAGCATCCATACGGCGCTTTCTTCAGGACCGACCAGGTGCCTGCCGGCGGTTACCAGGTCTGGTCGCCCTTCGCCGCGGACACCGACTACTTCGCCCCTTCGTCGGCACCCTTCATGTTCAACCTGATGGTGGACGACCTGGAGGGTTGCCTGGCCCGGGTGGCCGAGGGTGGGGCCCAGGTCATGGGCAAACGCGAGCAGGGGGAGTACGGCGATTTCGGCTGGTTCATGGACCCGGAAGGGAACAAGGTCGAGTTGTGGCAACCGCCCGCCGCGTTGCCGCCGGATGTGGCGGGACCTTGACGCCCACGGCGCTTGCCGGTACCTTTGGACACGACATTTCAATGGCTGCGGCGACCAGTCGCGGCCAAGCCCTCAACTTCGGGGCGGGGTGGAATTCCCCACCGGCGGTTAAAGCCCGCGAGCCCAGTCGGACCGTCAGGTCCGGCGACGGCTGACCCGGTGCGATTCCGGGGCCGACAGTGAGAGTCTGGATGGTAGAAGTTGGCGGTACCTGCCCTCGTGCGTGCGTGGTTCTCTGCGCGCGTGCCGCCGCGTCTGCTGTCATACCAGGCCCCTGTACGGAACATGTCGGACAGCACGTCATCCAGTAGTATGGATCCTGCCGCCAACCGGGATGCCGCCTTCATGGCCGAGGCCGTGGCCATGGCCCGCGGCACCGAACAGCGGACCTGGCCCAACCCGCCGGTGGGAGCGCTGGTGGTCAAGGACGGCAAAGTGGTGGGCCGCGGTCGCCACGAAGGTCCCGGCCAACCACACGCCGAGGTGGTGGCCCTGGCCGAGGCCGGTCCCGCGGCCCGTGGCGCCACGATCTATGTCACCCTCGAGCCATGTAATCACCAGGGGCGTACGCCACCCTGTGCGCCGGCGTTGGCCGCGGCTGGCATCCGCCGCGTG
>QNDV01000087.1 GCA_003646045.1 bacterium | reverse complement strand
TGGCGCCACGAGCCATCCCCGGCTCCGCGGAATTGGCGGATTCGGTAATGCCACTACTCGCAGACCATGATGCGGTGCTGCTGGCCAACCACGGGGCACTGGCCGTGGGGAGGGATCCGGACCAGGCCTGCCAGCGGCTGGAGATGGTGGAGCGCCTGGCCCAGATAAGCTGGTTGGCTGCGGTGCTCGAGAAGTGATTCCCGTTCAGGCTTCCCGGTAGATGTCGGCAAGACGCGAGACTATCGATTCCCAGCTATAGGAGGACTCGATGTGGGCGCGGCCCCGGGCTGCCCGCTGTCTGCAGGCCTCCGGGTCCGCTGCGGCCTCGCAGACGGCGGCCGCGAATTCCCGGCCGTCCGGGGAGGCGATGATCGCAGCTTCGTCCGCCGGCGCGAATATGCCCTCGGCGCCAACTTCGGTGGTCAGCACGGGAATACCCCGGGCCATGGCTTCGAGGATCTTTATCTTGATCCCGCCACCTTCCGCCAGCGGAGCCAGGAAAAGGCGAGAGCGTCGAAAGAGAGGCGTCAGGTCGTCCACGAAGCCGTCTGCACGTACGCCGTCCTGCGGCAGGTCCGCCGGCAGTCCGGCCAGGAATTCCCTGGAGCCGCGCCCCGCCAGGACCAACTGGGCGCCCGGGCGACGATTCCGGACCAGCGGCCAGACGGTTTCGACCAGGAGTCGGGCTGCGAGCCGATTGGGGCGGTGGCCAAAGGACCCCACGAAGAGATATTCCTCGGGGCCGTCCGGAGGGGGATCCCACACCGGGATAATCCGCGTGGTGTCCACGCCCAGGGGGACCGTCACGAGCTTGCAACCGCCCATCCGCGCATAGAGGTCCCGGTCCTCGTCGGTGACACAGAGAGTGCGGTCCGCCCATTTCGAAGCGTCCACCTGCAGGCGACACCAACTCCCGGCTTCAGCCAGGGCTGTTCGCCTCTCACCGGTATCGGTGGCCGCTGCGGCCCGCCGTTGACGCGGTACACTGCCCAGTTCGTGGCTATTGAGGATGACCCGCGGGAAGTCCTGCCCGCCCCGCCGGGAGACGAGGTCCCGGACCAGCAGGGCCAGTTGCAGGTATTCCACCTGGATGGCGTCCGGCGCGAAGGATACGGCGATATCCTGCAGGCGCTGCGAGAGACCGGCAGACCAGTATTTTTCCACATAGAGGGGGTAGCCGGTGTTCCGGGCACGGCTCCAGGCTGCCAGACGATCCGCCCACAGCCCGATTTTCGCAGGCCCCCTGGTGCCGGCGTCCCGGAAAGGCAAGGTCACAACCTGGACACCCAATTCGGCAACTTGTTCTACCAGAGCATCTTCGCCGGGACGAAGCGGGCTGGCTACCAGCACCTCGTGTTTCCGCGCCAGCCAGGTCACGAGATCGCGTACGGCGGTGCCACCTCCGTGGCCGACCCGGCGGTGGGGAAGGTACGGAGTGACGACCATGACTTTCATGCGGATTCTCCGGTCGGGGACACCTGGCAGGGTTTAGAAGGCGATATAGCCGCGGGCGATGGAGAACTCCTCCTTCTTGCGTTCCAATTCCAGATCCCACCCGGTCGAACCCTCTTCGAGATTCGGCTTGTGCTGCAACAGGAACGTAGTGGCTTCCTCGTCGATTTCGTCCTCGATCTTCAGGTCGCGCAGTATGAGATTCTCGATCATGAAGCGGAAATCGCGCTCGCCGAGTTCCAGGTCCACCAACTCCTCGTCGAGCAGGCGTTCGGTGATCAGGCGGGCCAGTACCGCGACACGTTCTTCTGAAAGCCGCATGGGATCCTCCGGGGACCGTCAGATGACGAAGCCCTTCTTGCGGGCGAGTTCGCGTTTTATCTTGTTGCGCAGGGCGCCGACATCCATTTCCATGGCACGGATCTCGTCCGAATTCTGTTGGACGAGGGTTTCGACCTCTTCGTCGATTTCACTCTCCAACTGCATGTTCTCGTAGATGGCATCGTCGATGGCGCGGACCACGAGGTCGTTATTGGTATCCGGATGGATGCGAGCATCCTCCTGCATCAGGCGCAGGATCCGGTCGGACAGGTATTCGATCTTGGTCCGGCTGAGACGCAATGGACACCCCATGGTTGGTCGTTGGCTGGCAAGCGCCGCCCGTGCGGCATCGTGCGGACCATTCAAATCCTTTTATCCGGGGTTGGCAAGAAAAAACGGGTTCGCTATTTTCTGTGGTGCCAGCTGGAACGCCAGCGGCAACTATGCGTATGTAGCTCGATCGACGCCGACGATATACCTCTCAGGAAAGGGACGACATGACGGAGCAAGAGGCACTGGAGAAGGGCCGGGCCGAGGAATGGTCAGCCCGCCTGGAAGCCGTGCTGGCCGAGACCGGCAAGGTCATCGTGGGTCAGCGGGAGATGATGGAGGGTTTGTTGCTGGGGTTGATGACCGGCGGCCATATTCTGCTGGAGGGTGTGCCGGGTCTGGCCAAGACCCTGGCTGTCAGTACCCTGGCCGGTTGTGTGGATGCCAGGTTCCGTCGCATCCAGTTCACGCCTGACCTGCTGCCGGCGGACATCACGGGAACCACCATCTACAACCGTGAGACCGGTGAGTTCACGGTGAAGAAGGGCCCGGTCTTTTCCAATATCGTGCTGGCGGACGAGATCAACCGCGCTCCGGCGAAGGTCCAGAGCGCCCTGCTGGAGGCCATGCAGGAACGCCAGGTCACCATCGGCGGCGAGACATTCCCCATGGCCGATCCCTTCCTGGTGCTGGCGACCCAGAACCCCATCGAGCAGGAGGGCACCTACCCCCTGCCCGAGGCCCAGGTCGACCGCTTCCTGCTGAAACTCAGGGTCGGCTACCCCACCCGCGACGAGGAGAAGCTCATTCTCGAGCGGATGGCGGGCCACAGCGTACCGACCGTGGACAAGGTCCTGGATCCTGATTCGCTGAGAGAGTTGCGCGCGGCCGTGAACCGGGTGTTCGTGGACGAGAAGATCAAAGCCTATATCCTGGACATAGTCTTCGCCTCGCGGGACCCCGAAGCGGCCGGTCTGGATCTGGGGCCGCTGATCGCCTGGGGCGCTTCTCCCCGGGCCACCCTGGCGTTGACCCAGTTGGCCCGGGCCAGGGCACTGTTGCGGGGGCGTACCTTCGTGATACCGGAGGATGTCAAGGCGGTTGGGCGCGATGCCCTGCGGCATCGCGTACTCGTGACCTACGAAGCTGAGGCCGAGGAACTCACCAGCGACGACATCGTGTCCTCGCTGCTGGATCATATCGAGGTCCCCTAGCCAATGACGAACAGGCGTACGGGCACCACCATTCCTCCGGAGATCATCGCCGCGGTGCGGCGTATCGAGATCCGTACGCGACGACTTGTGGACGAGGTCTTCAGTGGCGAATACCACTCGGTCTTCAAAGGCATGGGCATGGAGTTTCGCGAGGTGCGCGAGTACGTGCCGGGGGACGACGTGCGGACCATCGACTGGAACGTGACCGCCCGTACGGGAGATCCCTTCGTCAAGATTTTCGAGGAGGAACGCGAACTTACGGTGGTGCTCTGCGTGGACATGAGTCGCAGTGGCTGGTTCGGAAGTGGCGAGCGCAGCAAGGTCGAGGTGGCGGCCGAGCTGTGCGGCGTGCTGGCTTTCAGCGCCATCGCCAACAAGGACAAGGTGGGGCTCGTACTCTTTTCGGATACGGTGGAGAAGTTCATTCCGCCTGCCAAGGGCAAGAGTCACGTGTTGCGCCTGATTCGCGAGTTGTTGACCTTCGAGCCGGCGGGGCACGGTACCGATCTCAATGAACCGTTGCGACTGCTGGGTAAGGTTCTCAAGCGCAAAGCCACGGTGTTCCTGGTATCCGATTTCTGGAGCGGCCCGTTCGAAACTTCCCTGGCCACGGTAACCAGGCGCCACGATGTGGTGGGCATCCGGGTTCGGGATCCGCGCGAAACCGTGTTGCCGGCAGTGGGACTGGTGGAGTGGGTGGATGCCGAGACGGGGCGCGAGGTACTAGTCGATACGTCGTCGGCGGCCACGGGTGCCGGATTGCGCGGACGTCAACGGGTCCATGACGACCAACTTGAAAGGGTCCTGGCCAGTAGCGGCGTGGATCTCGTGGACATCGATGCCACCGCCTCCTATGTGGAACCATTGAGACGCTTCTTCCTTGCGCGCGGGAAGCGCCGCGGACGGGGGCGGTGAGGATGATATCCTGGCACCTGCTTCTGGCCGGTCTTGTCTGGTTCCAGGCTGCGACGACGCTGTCGGTACCTGGCGGCGTACCGCCGACGCCGACACCGGCCCCGGCAGCACCGGACACGGTCCTGGCCAGGCTGGATTGGGCTGGGGCGCAGGCGTCGCGACTAGTCGCCGTGACTCCGGATTCCGTGGGCCTCGGTGAGGCCATCTTCGTGGAAATAGCCGGGGCGACGACCGTGCCCGATTCCCTTGGGCTGCCACCCTGGTTGGAGCCGGCTCCGGATCTGCAGGCAGCAGTTCCCTCCGTGTCCGGCGTGGTGGCGGCGTTCAGGGTATACCGTCTGGCCCCGTTCCGCCTGCAGGTGGGGGACGGGATTTCGTCGGTCATCGTCGTCGGCGGTCGTAACCATGACCCGGGTCTGGTCGCGCCGATCCGTGATCCGCGCCTGCCGGGATGGGCCTGGCGCAATTTGCTGGCCATGGCCGCGGCCCTGGTTCTGGTCTATTGGCTCGTACGCCGCTTCATGGACCGCAGAAGCGGACGGCAATCCCTGGGCCGCGACCGCGTCCTGGCCACGGCAGCCTGGCCAACCGCGGCCCTGACCCTGGCCGAACTCATGGCCCACCTCGAACACAACGGTGGCGAGCGCGTATTCCTGAACGGTTTGCACCGCGTAGCGCGTACCATCGTGGGAGACCGCTTCCTGGTGCCCGGGCCGGAGATGGTGGGCCGGGAGATAGCGGCTGCCTGCGTGGCACTGGGTCACGATCGCACGGTTGCCCGGAGATTCCAGACCATCATCGAGGGCCTTGATACCCGGCGCTACGACCCCACCCCGGTACCCGAGGCCTGGTGTCGGAACCAGGCCAGGGAACTCATGTCCGCCATGGACGAGGTGCGCATCGAACCCCGGGACGGATCAGAAGCCGACGCGGCTGCCGCCTGGGACCGACTGCGGATTGAGCTGGCTGCAGGCACGGGGGAGGTGGGCGCATGATGGAATTCGCGCGGCCCTGGTTGTTGCCGCTGGCCTTGGCCATGGCTGCTGCCTCGTGGTTCGTCCTGCGTCGGGGGCACGGCGGCGCCCTGTTGCGCCACCCAAGGGTGGCGTTGCTGCCGGCGGACCAGCCCACCTTCAGGGTCCTTCTGGCCCGGTGGCAGCCGCTGGTGCCGGCGATGGCCCTGATACTGATCGTGGTCGCGGCCGCCGGGCCACGCGTGGCTCATCGCAGCGAGGATATCGAAGGCGAAGGCATAGATATCGTACTGGCCCTGGACATCAGTGGCAGTATGCGATCCCTGGATTTTCATCCTCGCGACAGGCTGGCGTCAGCCAAGGATGTGATCCGGGGATTCATCGACGGGCGCCCACATGATCGCATCGGGCTGGTGGTTTTTGCGGCGCGGGCATTTACCCAGTGCCCCCTGACCCTGGATCATCCGGTCCTGAAGGGGTTCCTGGACGAGATCGAAGTGGGTCTGATCGATGACGGCACTGCCATCGGCCTGGGTCTGGCCACGGCGGTGGCTCGCCTGCGTCATTCCGTGTCGCCGAGTCGCACGGTGATCCTGTTGACCGATGGTGAAAACAACGTCCCGACCCTGGGGCCGGCCACCGCCGCCGAGTTGGCCCGCAGCCTGGATGTGCGGGTCTACACTGTGGCTATCGGCCGCGAAGGCCTGGTTCCCTATCCGGTGGATGACCCGATCTTCGGTCGTCGGACGCGGCAGGTGGAGGCCAAGCTGGATCTCGAACTGCTGCGGTCCATCGCTGCAAGCACCGGGGGCCAGATGTTCCAGGCTACGGATCCGGAAGCTCTGGAAGCGATCTTCTCCACCATCGACGAGTTGGAGACTGCGCGCTACGAGACAACCGTCAGCACCTGGTACCGGGACCTGATGGGCTGGTTCGCGGTGCCGGCGTTCCTTTTGATTCTGCTGGAGGCGCTGTTGGCGGCGACCTGGCTGCGGCGACTGCCGGCAGCGGGCTAGGGAGGTGAATTCCGGTGCGTTTTGAGCATGACTTATGGCTCTGGCTGATTCCCCTGTTGCCCCTGGGCTGGTTGGGTCTGCGGGTTGCCGACGCCCGGGCCGCGGGACGTCTCGCGGAGCTGCTGGGTAACCGGGTGCAGGACCATGTGGAGGGCACGCGCCCCCGGGTTGTGGCCTGGCGCCGGTTCCTCCTTTTCGCCGGGTTGTTCTGGCTGATGCTGGCCCTCGCTCGTCCCCAGTGGGGTGCCCGTGAGGTGGTAGTCAGCCAACGGGGCAGCGATATCGTCGTGGCCCTGGACATCTCCAATTCCATGTTGGCCCAGGATGTACCGCCAAATCGCATGGAGCGGGCCAAGGCCGAGCTGGGATCATTCCTGGACCGATTGCAGGACAGTCGGGTCGGGCTGGTGTTCTTCGCCGGTGGAGCTTTCGTCCAGTGTCCGCTGACCCTGGACTACGGGACGGCGGGGATCTTCCTGAAGATGGCTGATCCGGACATGCTGTCGGAGCAGGGCACGGCTATCGCGGCGGCCCTGGAAACGGCACGCTCCCTGCTGGCCAAAGGCCGCGAAGGCAACGAGGGCGGTACTTTCCAGGCCATCGTGCTGGTGACCGACGGTGAGGACCTGGAGGGTGAATGGGAGGATGCGGCCCGCAGATGCCATGATGACGGCATCCGCCTGATCCCGGTAGGGGTAGGCGAGGAGGGTGGTGGTCTGATCCCCCTGACGGATCGCCGGGGACGTCCGGCCGGATTCATGAAGGACGAAGACGGGAACGTAGTGATGACCCGCCTGGACCTGGCCTCGCTCGAGCGCATGGCATCCATCAGCGGGGGCAGTCCGTTTCGGGTAGGTGTGGACGGCCTGGCGGGAGACCGGCTGTTTGCCGAACTCGAGCGCATGGGCAAACGTGACCTGGAGGAGCGCCGCATCTCGGCCTACGAGGAGCGATATGTGTGGCCAGCCCTGTTGGCCCTGGTCTGTCTTGTCGGTCGGTTGCTATTATCGATACGGTCGCCACGACCGGTACCAGTGGTAGTGGTTGCATTGTTCGCCGTGATGGGGATGTTCATGTCCGCGGCCGAGGCCCAGGCCGTACTGCGACCGCCGGGTGGCGACCATCTGGCTTCGGGACGGGATCTCTATCTGGCGCACGACTACGAGGGAGCACTCAATGCCTTTGCCTCGGCCCTGGTGGCGGCTCCGGATGATCCCCTGACCAGCCTGGCCATGGGAGCGACACTCTACCAACTCGAGCGTTTCGAAGAAGCAGAACGTGAATTCGCCCGCACCCTCGAGTTGACCGACGATCCCGAGTTGCAAGCCGAAGCCCTTTACGACGCGGGAACTACCGCCATGGCCCGGGACGATGTGGAGGGAGCCGTGGAACGGTTCAGGGAGGCCTTGAGAATCGCTCCGGATCAGACCGACGCCCTCGTGAATCTGGAAACTGCATTGCGGCGTCTACAGCGTCAGGATCAGCAGGATCAGCAGGAGCAGCAGGACCCGCAGGAGCAGCAGGACCAACAGGATCAGCAGGACCAACAGGACCAACAGGATCAGCAGGATCAACAGGACCAGCAGGACCAGCAGGATCAGCAGGATCAGCAGGATCAGCAGGACCAGCAGGAGCAGCAGGACCAGCAGGAGCAGCAGGACCAGCAGGAACCCCAGTCCGACGAACAGGAACAACCTCCGGCCACCGGGGAACTCACTCCCGAGCAGGTACAGCAGTTACTGCAGGCCCTGGACAGGGATGAGG
>QNDV01000086.1 GCA_003646045.1 bacterium | reverse complement strand
TGGGATGCCCCGGCACACCCAGATCCAGTCGCAGCAGATCCCGCTCTTCATCGGGTGCAGGCTTGCCTTTGCGACCCCCCGGGACGGCGAACCGCTCGGCCCAGAGTACATCACTGCCCACCGCGGCCAGGGCCCGGTCCACGTCCTGTTGCACTTCCCACCAGGGTCTGCCCGGGTCCACTGATACCGTGCGGCAGCGTATGACGGCACCCGGATCCTCGACGGGCGCCGGACGGTCCACTGCGGCAGTTGTGGCGGCCGGGCCCGGCACGAAGGAAGGCAGCGCCGACACCAGCGCTTCTTCGATGGCCAGTTGCACGTCGGCGTGCATGCGTCCCGCACCCAGACCCAGCAGGGCCGCTCGCCCGCCCTGGCTGCGGCTCCACTTCAGTCCGCCGATCCCGCAGATTACCAGCACCAGGGCCACCCCCAGAATCCAGGACAACGGGCGCCCGGCCCCCAGGGTCCGGCGGCGCTTCCTGCCGTGGTTAGTCTTCTTGCGGGGAGATGTGGTCAAGGGCTGCCTCCTGCAGATCCGGGGGTCCGTCGCGGCGATTCTAGAGCAAGGAATGCACAGGGGCCAGCACGAGAGTGGGGTCCCGAGAAAACGGGGGAACCGGTTGGCTCCCCCGTCACTCGTATTATCCCGAGGTGCGGCCGGTTCCCCTAGCCCTCGGTACGATCCACCTGGCCCACCATCTTGAACTGCAGGCGTTCCTTGCCCTCGTAGGTGATGGTCTTGCTGGACAGGTAGAACTCGATCTCACCCTTGACCGTCATCTTCTGCCGGGCTTCGCCCGAACCCTGCCAGAATTCGAAGTGGACATCGTACTTGGCATACCTGGCGTCGGGGAACTCAGTATTCTGGGAGGTATCCCACGGCGTCATGATGATCAGGTGCAATACACTGATGGATGTGATGCCAGGCACATCCTCGCCCGCAGGATTCCCGGAGAACATCTTCTCCATGATCTGCGTGTCCTGGGCGTAGGTGAAGTAGTCGTTCTCCAGGCCGAACTCGGAAATGGTCTCGGGCTTCAGGATCATCTTGAAGTCCGGATCGAGGATCTGGGTATAACCCCTGTAATTCATATCCTCGTATACTTCCACCATCTGTTCCATCAATTCGGTCTCGGTCAGGGCCGGCGCCAAGGTGGTATCGCCACCACCGCCGACTTCGCCGCCCTCTTCGGGTGAAAAGATGCACCCGGCCGCAGACACCAGGAAAACGGCCGCGGCCAACAGTATTGTAATCCGCTTGAAATCCATTGAATCCATCCTCCATACGCTTTGCGGACTTCCCAGGGGTGACAGGCGTTTGCAAGGGAGAAGCCCACTCATGACCAGCTCCTGCCAGTCACACTTTTCGCATGATTACCGTGTAATTCTACAACATTTCCGACTCAATTGCTAGCAATGGTTCCGCGCAACACCCCCATGGTGGGTAGAGCAACTCCACCGGATGTACCGGGATCCGACTCTCCCTGCAGATCCTCCCAGATGGAGACGAACCAGAAATTACCCTCCACCTTGAAGGTTATATCGGCCGAACCACGGTAGCGATTGACCGCCCCGCCCTGGTCGGTGACGGTCATATCGTAAATGACGCCCTCCCACTGGACCTCCGTGCCCGAAGTGGCGGGCACGATGAATTCCGGGTCCCTCAACAGCACATCCACCACGGGATTGGTACCGTAGAAATCCCGGATGAATTCCACTTCCTGCTCACCATGCCAACCGTCGAAAACGCCGGGGAACTGGGACTCGGCATCGCTGTCCGGAATGTAGGTGAAATCCGCCTGCAGGATGGCGTCCTCCCAGCCCGGCGAGTGTATATTGCGCAGGCTGGTCTGCATGTTGTCCCAGACGTTCTTGGGATCGATGCGGTCCAGGTACGGCACCGCGGTCTCGCTGTCCGGTTCCTCGGCTGCGCGGGGCTCGAAGATGCAGCCGTTCGCGACCAGCGCGACAACCAACAACAACACCGGCAAGACAATCACGTTTCTCATCTCAGAAGCTCCACTTCAACCAGGTATCCGCCACCCAGTAGTCGCGGCTGGTAGGCTGCACACTGGGGCCGAAGGCATTGTACTTCTTGACCATGGCACTCAGTTCCAACGGATTCGTCCGCCCCCAGCGTTTGTTGACCCTGGCACCGACCCACAACTCGCCGCTGTAGTTCTCGCTCAGCTGGTTGGACTGGGGAAACTCCTTGCCGTCCCGCTTGCGATAGGTGGCGGCCTCGAAGACCACTCCCGGGGCCGCCTCGAATTTCAAACCCAGGTCGATATTGTTGATGGTCTGGACCTGGTCCTTGGAATAGATGGCGCCGCCCCCGGGATTGAATCCCGACTGGCTGGCGTTGAAGCGGCGGTTGTAGTCGTGCTCGATGGTCACTTCCAGGCGATCGCTGGCATCGATGGTCAGGGAAGTATTGAGATTGCCGCGCTTGTTGTAGTTGTCCTGCCGCCGGTCGCCCGGGTGATCCCAGTTCGTGTACTGGATCCAGAGTTTGTACTGCTGGGACAGGCGCAGCCACTCGGCCAGGTTCCAGGTATAGCGTGGTGCCACCTCGTAGCTGTCCTTGACGTTGTTCTGGATGGACTGGTTCGAGGAGACAGCCACGTCCTGCCGCTGGTCCCAGCCCACGATAATGGTGGTCCGGAATCTCGGCCAGCTGCGCCGCATCTGCAGACTCATGTCCGTCACCAGCTGGTCGCGGTTCTGGCCGGCGGTACGCACCGCATCAGGTATCTGCTGGGACAGGTCCTGGCCCATGGCAAACAGCAGTTCAGTGGCGCGAAACAGTGTGTGGTACCACTTGAAGTCCGCCGAGAAACGCTTGGTATTCTGGCGGCCGCGCCGGCTGCCGTCCTGGTAGAACTGATCGTCCCACTTCAAGCTGTAGCCATAGCCCACGACGAACGAGTCGCGAACCCCGGCCCTGAGGGCCGCCTGCAGATCCAGCCATTCGTCGTGGTTCTTGCGGGTGCCCTGGGCGCTCTTGGCATAGGATGTTTCGTCGAACTCCCGGGCCACGTCGGCGAACAGGCCCAGGCGCCCCAACTGCAATTCGTTCTCCCACAGCAGGGCCGTCTTCTCGCGGATCTCCTTCTCGTCCAGTATCTGGTCATCGTAGGCCGTGCCCACGGTATCGACGGCTCCGGTCTGACCGCGCTTCCAGTCCAGGTAGCGACTGTCGAGGGCACTGCGTGTGACCACGGCGCTGCCGATAAGCCATCCCCGGTCGTAGTAGGCGCCCACGCCCAGGGTGTCGCCATACGCGCTGGAGGATTCCTCCTCGGTGCGCAGACCCCGGCTGCCGGCGGTACCGCTCCCATAGAGACGGCCCGCCAGGTTGATCCCGTCAGTGATCTCCCAGCTGGTCACCAGATGCGCCGTGGCCCGGCCCTCGTTGATGGACGCCCCGATATTGCGGTTCTCGCTGTTCTCGTCCTGCACCCCGACCGTAGCCACGACGCGGTGCATGAAGGCACCGGTACGTATCTCTGCCTTGCGCAGGGTCACGCTGCCGCTGAGGGCCTGCCGGTGGATGGCATTGTTGTCGGTGAGATCCGCGGACCAGTCATAGAACCCGTCGGCTGTCAGGCTGAACGGCAACTGCCGGCCGGCAGTATAGAACAGGTTGTCATTGCGTTTCTCGATGGTCTTGGCGAAGCGCCGGTAGGTCTGCTTGGACCAGGAGAAACTGTTGGAGGCATTGGCTCCCTCCCGCATCGCGAGTTGGGTCTCGAGTTCAAAGTAGTATTCGTACTTGCTCACGTCGGCGCGTACACCGGCCTTGGGTGCATTGTCGAAGCCCTGGAAGTAGGGGCCGGCGTCGATAGCGTCGGTGGTGTCGGCCGCTGCGGTTCCGGATTCCTGCGTGACCGCTCCGTCAGCCAGTCCCTTGCTCAGGGCCTGCAGGCCTCGGGAAGTCTCCTCCTCTGCCACCGCGGTGTCGGTGGTGTCCGCCGGGGCCGACTGGGCCGTGGCCGCCCCGGCCAACCCCGTCGCCAGTACCAGTGGCACCAACAGCAGCACCAGCAACGCGGGCTGCCACCGCCGCGTACGCGTACGTCCGGGCCCGGTCACCTGCCGAACCCCGCGGGGAGGGCCAGGGTCAGGCGACGGAAGTCAGCCGGTGTCAGCTGTTCAGGTCGATTTGCCGGTTCCACTGCTGCCTCTGCAAATATTTCGTCCAGTTCCTGCGGTGCAATCTCGTGGATCCTGCGCAGGCAGGTGGCCAACGTCTTGCGCCGGTGTCCGAAAAGGGCCTTCACCGTGCGCAGAAAACGCTCGTAGAGATCCGCATCCCAGGTCTCCCGGGGTACCAGTTCGATAATGGCCGACGTCACCTCGGGCCGGGGCCAGAATACCGAGCGGGAAACCGTACGCACCAGGCGCAGGTCAAAGACCGCGCCGAGCACCACGCTCAGGATGCCATAGTCCCGGCTGCCGGGTCCGGAAGCCAGGCGGTCAGCCACTTCCTTCTGCACCATGAACACCCCGCCGGCTACCTGTTGATGATGGCGACCCAGCGCGAACAGCACCGTACTGGTCAGGACATAGGGCAGATTTCCCGCCACTACCGGCCGTGGCCCGGCCGCGGTGAGTACCTCGTCCCAGTCCAGAGTGGCCAGATCCGCTTCCAGCAGGCAAAAACCGTTCCGTTCGCCGAATTCTCCCTGCAACAGCCCACACAGCTTGCGATCTACCTCCACCGCCGTCAACTGCTTGGCTGCGTCCAGGATATGAGTGGTCAGGGCTCCACCGCCTGCGCCCAACTCCAGCACCCGGTCCCCGAGGGCCAGCACATCCCGGGCGATGGCCCGCGCCAGGTTGCCATCCACCAGGAAATTCTGGCCGCGGCGCTTTACGGGGCGAATACCATAATCCCGCAACAGGGCGCGCTGGCTCCGCACGTTACCGGTTTCATCGGGTTTCTTCACGACGATCCCCGGGGCCTGGTCCCGAATACGCGGTGGAAGGAAGCACTGGTCCGTGCGCTCACCTCGTCCACCGTCAAGTCCAGGAGCTCTGCCACCCGGGCGCGGGTGAATTGCAGGTAGGCCGATTCGTTGCGTTGACCCCGATGGGGCACCGGAGGCAGCCAGGGGGCGTCGGTCTCCAGCAGCAGCATATCGCAGCCCGCCGCGACCACCTGTGAGGGCAGGGTGCTCTTCCTGTAGGTCACCGGTCCACCGATTCCCAGCAGCATTCCCCGTTCGCGGGCCCAGCCCACAGCGCTCTCGTCACCGGAGAACGAATGCAGCACACCACCGGCAGCCGGCACTCCCACCGTGTCCACGTGGGCCAGGGTCTCGGCCCAGGCATCGCGGATATGGAAGATCACCGGCAATTCCAACCGATCGGCCAACTCCAGTTGCGCGGTGAGTGCCGCGTACTGGGCCGGACGGGGCGACAGATCCCGGAAGAAATCCAGCCCGATCTCACCCCAGGCCACCACCTTATCGTGGGCAGCCAGTCCGGCCAGTTCGTCCAGGCGGCGCCTGCCTTCGGCTGTGATCCGGCCCTCTGCGTCGGCCACCAGCAGGGCGTCGTGGGGATGGATGCCCACCGTGGCCCATACGTCGTGGTGCTCTGCCGCCAGGGCCACGGATTCATGGCTGCTGTCAGGATCGTAGCCCACGTTCAGGAACCCGGTCACCCCGGCCTGCCGGGCTGCGGCCATGACGGATTCGCGGTCCGCGGCAAAATCCTCGCGGTTCAGATGGACGTGGCTGTCGATCAATGGGAGCACCCCCCACCCGGACAGCCCTGCCTGCCGGACTTGGGTGGAGGCATATCCTCGCCCCGGGACCACTGGAGATCCGCCACGTCGAAGACCTTCAGTCCGTCAAGCCCCTGTACCTCCACCATTACCTGCTCGCGCAGCAGGTCCACCCGACGCACCTGGCCACTGCCGGCAGACGTGGTCACCCGTGTGCCCACCCGGGGCAGGCGTCGGCGCAGGTCCTCGTAATTGGCGTACTCGTAGGCCACACAGCAGCGCAAGCGTCCACAGGGACCGGACAGCTTGGCGGGATTCAGGGGCAACTGTTGGGCTTTGGCCATTTTCAGGGTGACCGGAGCGAACTCGTGCAGGAACCCCGAGCAACAGAATTCGCGACCGCAGATGCCGATGCCACCCTTGAGCCGCGCCTCGTCCCGCACACCGATCTGGCGCAGTTCGATGCGGGTGCGGAAGACGGCGGCCAGGTCACGCACCAGTTCACGGAAATCCACCCGCTTCTCGGCGGTGAAGTAGAAGGTGATCTTCTTGTGGTCGAAACGGCGCTCAACCGACACCAGGTTCATCTTCAGCCGGCGGGCCTGGATCTTTTCGTGGGCGATATCCCAGAATTCCCATTCGTCGCCGCGGATCTCGTGCAGCCGGGCAAGGTCGTGCGGCCGGGCCAGACCGATCACACCCTGGCCCTGTGCATGTTGCCACCAGTCGGCACGTCCGCGCCCCACGTAGGTCACCCGTCCCAGGTCACGCCCCCGGTCGGCCTCCACCACGCAATAGTCCCCGCTCCGCAACCCGATTCCCTGGCGATTGTGGTAGTAGCTCTTGCGGTGCCCCTTGAACTGCACCACCACCAGGTCCTCGTCGGGTGGAGGGCCGGCCGGAGTCGATGACCCGCGCCGTGGGGACCGACGCCCCTGTCGTGCGGGCGGCGGCCCGGCAGACTCGGAGCCGTCCGCGCGGTCGCTCAGGGGCCGGCGACGACGACGGCGACGCGAGCGTTGGCTCGATTCGTCGTCTTTGCGCGGCGCGGATTCCCGCTCAGGTCCGGTCGGCTTGGGCATGATCTATCAGGTCCTCTCCCAACAGGGCCATGACCAGGCCGATGTTGAGATTGCGGTCGATGTCCCGGCGTGCGGAATCGATGCGCGCCAGGTCCTCCAGCAGCGAGGTGGTACTGCGCATCGCTGCCGCCTTGTCCACCGGGCCCCGGGCCGCTGCCAGATGGGGCAACCAGTCGGCACCCCGTTCCCGGCGGGCGATGGTGTCACTGTACAGGATGTTCAGCATTTCGCAGAGTTGAATTGCCCGGTGGCGACGGTCGGCTGGCTCCTTCGCTTCCATGGCCTTGGCCACCACGTCGGCCGGCAGTTGTTCCGGCGGCACGGCTCCCCGGTGCAGGTCGTCCGCAGCCAGGGCGGCCGCCGCCCGGTCACCTCGATGCAAACCGGTAAACAGATTCACCGCCCAGGCCGCCACCAGCCGTGCTGCGGGCTGCAGCAGGTCCAGGGCCCGGCGGGCATTGCCGTCCGCCGCCCGGGCCGCTGCGAGGGCCTCGTCTGCGGAGGCGTCGCCGCGTTGGACCAGCAGGTCGGCCAACTCTGCCGCCGGCCACGGTTCGAAGGGCAGCTTCAGACAGCGCGACAGGATAGTGGGCAACATGCCCTCGGGGGCCGTGCTCAGCATGATGATCAACGATTGGGCGGGGGGCTCTTCCAGGGTCTTGAGCAGGGCGTTGGCCGCTGCCGTCTTCATACGCTGGCTGTCCGCCACCACGGCCACCTTCCAGGGACTCTGGAAGGCCCGGCGCCGCAGGAAGCGGATCAGGGCCCGCACCGACAGGGGACCCGGATGTTCGGGGTCACCGATGGCGACGAAGGAAGTTGCCGACCAGGGTGAGCGATGGAACGGGTTCTCGTGTTTGGCGGCCAGCAGGCGAGCCACGTCGTCTTCGCTGGCGGCGGCGGGAGCTGGTCCGATCCAGCGAATGTCCGGGTGTTGGAAGCTGAAGGTCTTGACGCAACTCTCGCAGCGCGCGCCCGGCGCGCAGGTCCCGGGCTGGACGCAGTTCAGGCGACGGGCGAATTCGAGGGCCGTCGCTTCCTTTCCCGTACCCTCGGGGCCGGTGAAGAGCAGCGGTTGGCCCAACCGGTCGGCCCGGTGCAGGTCTTCGAGCCGGGTCAGGACCGCGTCG
>QNDV01000085.1 GCA_003646045.1 bacterium | reverse complement strand
CTGCAGCGAGTCCACCGGGATCAGGGCCAACGAGTCAGCCGGCGCACCGGCGCGGGCACTTACCGGACCGACCAGAACCAACCCGAGGCAGGCGCCAGGCACCAGAGCCAGTGCCGCACCACGCCCCACCAGTCCACCTCGCACCAGATTCCGCAGGCGCTGCGCTACCGCCGGGACCACCAGGGCAAAAACCACGGTGTTGACGACAACGTGGACCAGGAACATGGTGACAGCCATGGCCGCAACCGTCGCCAGAGGCGTGTCATAGGCCATCCAGATGGCCAGATTGGTGATCAAATCGAATATCAAGGCGGTCAGGGCACCCAAGGCACCGGCCGCCACTGCCTGTCTGCGCGCACTACCCAGGGCACCCAGTCGCGGACCCAGCAGGCCTCCCGACACACCGGCAATCGCCATACCCAGAACCTGTGCCACGAGGATCGGAGGCAACGCAACTCCGTAGGGCGATCCCACCGAATAGACCCCGGCGGCCAGGGCGCCCACCACGAACCCGGACCCGGGGCCCATGGCCAGTCCCGCCAACGCGGACACCAGGGTCATGAGCTCTACCCCTGGTACGCCGGAAAGCAGATATCCCACACCCACGGCGAGACCTATGAACAGGCCCAGCAGTACCGGCTGCCGGACCGAACGGTCCCTTGAGCTTGAAGTCGGTGATTCCATGTGCGGCATTCTAGGGGAACGGCGGACACCGGGCAAGGTTCCGCAAGACGGTAGCAGCGGAATATGGACAAGGGGCGACCCGGTCACAGACCGGGTCGCATGGGGTTCACGGGATGAATCCTGCCGGACTAGACTGTCGCCAGTGATTCCAGCCTCTGCTCGACGTCCAGGTAACCCGGCGCCGACAGGCGGATCTCCTCGTAGGCCGCACGGGCCTCGTCGGGTCGATCCGCTTCCTCGCAGGACTTGCCGATGTTGTACAGCATACCGATGCGGGCCTGACCTTCAACGGCCTCGGCCAATCCCTGGCGCAGCACTTCCACTGCTTCGCCGTGGCGGCCGGCCTGCTGCAGGGCCACGCCCCACATCTCGCGGGCCCGCAGCACAAAAGCCGTGTCGCCGGACTTGACGACCTTGGCGAAAGCCTCCCACGCCTGGTCGTACATCCCCATCTCGAGATAGACGGTGCCGGTATTGAAGAGGCTCTCGGGATCGTTTTCCCCGCCCTCGCCCCCGACCTGGGCACCAATTTCGCGGGTTATGGATTCCAGCTGGCTGCTCTCGCTGTCTGCCAAGAGGTCCGTATCCTCGGCCAGGATTTCCGCCAGCAGATCGATCTTCGGACCTTCGTCTGCCGTTGTCGTATCCTCCACCTTGTCGACGGTACCCTCGCCTGCATCCCCGGTCGCGGTGGTATCGCTCTTGTCGTCAAGGACATCGGCAGCTGCGGCAATCAGCTCGTCGAAATCGGTGTTTCCGGTGTCATCAATGGTAATGGCCCCGTCGTTCGCAGGCATATCCGCCAAGACTTCAGGGGTCGGCGGCGGCGTCTCGGCGACGGGGGTCTCCACCTCGACCGCAGGCGCCGGCTCAACCACTGGTGCTGCCTCAGTCGCAGGCACCGCCGCGACCGGCTCGGCAACAGGAGGCGCAACTTCAGGCGCAGTCTCGCCGGCTGCCTCACCCAACTCCACGGCACCGTAATCGGAGTCTTCCCGCTTCGCCGCCTCCGGATCAACCCGCTTCTGCCAACGCTGGAATTCCGGATAGTTACGGATTTCGAGACAATTCTCGATCACCGGCGCAGCGAGTTCCCGGGCCTCGTCCTCACGACCGGTATCCCAGGCTACGGAGGCGTGCAGCAGGGTGGACCGGGAGGATTCCAGCTTCATTTCGTAGGTATTGAAGATCAGGACCAGGCGCGTGAGGATCTGCTCACAGTTGCTGTACAGTTCCAGCATCTTGACGCAACGCTTGAGGAAGATCTCCCTCAATTCCCCGGATATCTTTTCCGAGCCCTCTATGAAATGTATGGCGTGGATCTCGCCTTCGACGATCAGCCCCTGGTTGCTGCGTGTTTCGGCCAGGTACCAATGGGCATTCAGGTTCTGGGCATCGTAGCGCAGGATCTTCTTATAGATCGCCACTCCGTTGTTCAGCAGACCGGTCTGACGGTACTTGGCCGCGGCGCTCAGGAAGTGCCGGACCGCCTGGGGCGTCTTGCCCGCCTTGAGGCAAAGGTCACCCATCTCGTTGATGACCGTCGGGTTGTTCTTGTCCACTTCAAGGATTCGCTCGTACAGGGCGACCGCCTCATCCCAGTTCCGCTTTTTGCCGGCCTGGTACGCATCCTGTTTGAGTTGACTGAGCTTCGACAAGGAGCGACCCCACATTCACGACGCATCATCCGGTTGCACGACTAGTAACCGACCGCCACCGGTTCGCGGTCCTGAAAGTTGTTTTCGCCCTTGAAGACTGAAGGTTAAGCAGAAATCTCGTCCCCGCCGATGAAAACCCGTTCCACCGGATTGTGCCCGCCGCGATAGGCCACCAACCGGTGGTCCTCGCCGTCCAGAATCAGGAAATCCGCCTGCTTGCCCGGCGCCAGCGAACCCACCTCGGCGGCCTGTCCCAGGGCCCAGGCGGCGTTCAACGTGGCGGCCACCAGGCTCTCGGCGGGGGTCAGGCGCATTCTGGTGCAGGCCATGGACTGGATCAGGGGCATGGAACGGATGGGGCAACTGCCCGGGTTGAAGTCCGTGGCCAGGGCCAGGGCGCACCCCTGGTCCACCATGGCCCGCGCCGGCGCGAAGTGGACCAGTCCCAGGGTGAAGACCGTGCCGGGCAACATCACCGCCACTGTGTCGGAAGCTGCCAGGGCGCTACGTCCGGCCTCGTCTATGACAATGAGATGGTCGGCCGACTGGGCACCCAGCCGCGCTGCCAGGGCCCCTCCGCCCAGGGGTTCCAGTTCGTCGGCGTGTACCGTCAAGCCGAGACCCAGCTCGGCCGCCCTGGTCAGGATGGTCTCCGTATCCGCCAGCCCGAAAACCGACGGTTCGCAGAAGACATCGCAGCGCTCGGCGAGTTTCTCAGCCGCTACCCGCGGCAGTATTTCGTCCGTCACCAGTTGCACATACTGCGCACGACGCCCTTCGTATTCCGGAGGCAGTTCGTGGGCCGCCAGGCAGGTTCTGACCAGGCGGATGCCCACTTCCCGGGCCGCGACTCCCGCCGCGCGCAGCATTTTGAGTTCATCGTCCACCGTCAGGCCGTATCCGCTCTTGATCTCCACGGTGGTTGTGCCGTGCCCGACCATCTCGCGCAAGCGCGGCACGGTGAGGTCCACCAGCTCCTGTTCCGAACGCGCCCGCAGGTCGCGCACCGATGCGTGGATGCCTCCCCCCGCTGCGGCGATCTGCAGATAGCTCTCGCCCCGGATGCGTCTTTCGAATTCGTCCTGCCGGGTGCGCCCGAAGACGGCATGGGTATGGGGATCCACCCAGCCCGGCACGACGCAGTTGCCGTGGGCGTCAGTGCGGCGGGCGGTCTTGATTCCGGGCCACTCGTGGAGCGCCCGCGTCAATTCTTCCTGTGGCCCCCACCCCAGTACCTTGCCCCCGGCCAGGGCCAGGGCCGCACTACCGACAAGGCCCGCCGCGCCCAGGCCCGAGCCACGCCGCGGTCCTGCCACGTCATCGCTGTCACTGCAGACCGTGACCAGTTCGCCGATATTCTCCACCACATGCGTCACTGCCATATCGGTAGTGGACAGCAGTCTTACCTCGTTCATGATTCCTCCCACCGGATGGCGGACCCGGTGCCGCTGAAGAATGTCTCGACCCGCTCTAGCAGATCGGCCGTATCACCGAAGGTAACCGGCATCACCGGCAGGGCAGCCAGGAACGTAGCCCCGTAGTTGCGCGTGTGCAATCGCGGGTCCAGCACCACCACGACCCCCCGGTCGGAAGAACGGCGAATGAGTCGTCCGCAGCCCTGACGGAGGCGCAACACCGCATCGCGGACCATGAAACTCGTGAAGGGATTCTCGCCGGCAGCCTGCAGCCGTTCGCAACGGGCATCCACCCAGGGGTCGTTGGGAACGAGGAACGGCAGCTTCGCCACCACCAGCACTTCCAGATCCGTACCGGGAAAATCCACCCCCTCCCAGAAAGTGGTCGTGCCCAGAAGCACCGCCTGTTCCAGCTGCCGGAAACGCCGGGCCAGGACCGCGGGTGCCCCTCCTTCCTGTTGCACCAGCAGGGTGGGCCCCTGCCGCCCCATGTCGTCCAGGCCGGCCGCCGCCAGCACTTCGGCCGCCGCAGTCAGGGAGCGATAGGATGTGAACAGGGCCATGGTCTTGCGGCCCGTGGCCAGGGCCAGGTCGCGCACGACCTCACCCACGGTTGCGTCATGATCCGGCGCGTCGGGTGCCGGGAAATGCCGGGGTACCAGGGACAGGGACTGCACGTGCAGGTCGAAGGGCGAGGGGCAGGTGGCCGTCTGCGTCGGTGGATGGCGTCGGGCCAGGCCCAGTTCTCCCAGCATGTGACCGAAATCCTCGCCCACCGCCAGGGTTGCGCTGGTCATGACCGGCGCGCGTCCGCCGTCCAGCCAGTATTCCCGCAGCAATTCTCCTGCCTCGAGACGCGTGGCCCCCAGCAGGCGCAGACCACGATTACGCCCGACCTCGAGCCAGGTGACCCAGTCCTCGGTGGGCTGGGTCACGAGAAAACGAACGTCGTGATGCAGTTGGCGGATCAATTGCCCAGCCTGGCCCAGCACTGCCAGATCGTCCTGCAAAGCGCGCCCCGGGTCCTCGACCCTGGCCGCGATCTCGGCCAACCGTGCGAAGCTCCGCTCACATCCGTCCAGTTCATCCAGCAGGGACGCTGTCTCCGCACGGACCGGCCCGAAGGCCTCGTCCTTGTCACGTACCCGCTGCCGGCCACGGGGGCGACCGGTCCCCGGCAGCACTGCGTCCACGGTCACGCCCAGTGCCTGCCACCAGGCGGCGAAGGTACCGGCGGTTCGTTGCATGGCCCTGCCGAAATCTCCGCAGGCAGCGGCGGCCTCCGGTGCCCCGGCGCCCTCGGCACCCAGACGCGCCACCGCGAGACCCACCCGCTCAGGCAGCCTCTCGCCCTGGGGTATGCGCCCCACCAGGCGCTCCAGTTCATCCAGGCGACGCAGGCCACACACGATGCCGTGGGTCGCCAGCGCCACCGGTGGCAAACGGTGCGCTTCGTCCACGACCAGGTGTTCATGTTCCCCGATGATGCTACCGCCCTGGGCCAGGTCGTGCATCAACAGTGAGTGGTTCACCACCAGCAGATCCGATTCCCGGGCCCGCCTTCGTGCCCGTTGGACGAAGCAGCGGCCACCGTCATAACAGGCCCCGGGCAAACAGGGCTCGGGCCCGTCGAACAAATCGCCCAGGTCCGCTCCCAGCAGCGGATGATCAGCCAGTTCCTCGCGCAGCCCATGGCGGGTGTCGTCCAGCCAGAGTCTGAAGGCCGCACCCCGCAGGGCATCATCCAGTCCTTCGCGGGGGCGACTCAGGTAGCTGTTTCTCTGACGCAGGCACAGATAGTTGTTACGGCCCATGAGCAGGTTGGCCTGGAGATCCTCCATTAGCGGAGCCAGGCGCGGCAGGTCCTGCTCCAGGATCTGCGTCTGCAACGCCCGGGTGTGGGTCGACACCACTACCCGCCGGCCTGCCCGTGCCGCCGCCACCAGGGGTGCGAGATAGGCCAGGGTCTTGCCGACTCCGGTACCGGCCTCCACCAGGGCCGAGCGCTGCCCCAGCAGGGCCTCGGTGACGAGGCGTGTCATTTCGGCCTGTTCCGGGCGGGGAGTGAAGCCGGTGCCGTAAAGCGCCCCCAGACCAGCGGGGTCTATCATCCAGGCAGCCATGGCGTCGGGAGTCCCGGGCAGACCTGCCACCGCAGGTTCGAGATCCGTGGCCGGTTCATCCCCGGCGGCCGCGTCCGGGGTTGGTGGCAGGTCGAGCAGATCCAGCAATGGCGAGAGGTCGGTTCCCATTCCGGCCAACAGGCGGCGGCACGCAATACGCGTCGCCTCGGGACGTCGGTGCCAGCGATGCCAACCGGCCGTCCAACGCGCCCGCTCGGTGCGCAGGGCGGTAGCGGCCTCGATCTCATCGCAGGGCAGGGGATCGGGATCGCGGCCCGCACCGCAGGGATCCACAAAGGACCAGAACAGGCCTTCCTCGAGGTGAAGCACTTCCCCTGGCAGTATGCGGTACCGGCCACCCCGGCCCGCCACGAGAATGGCCTGGGGAGTATCCCGCGGAGGTTGGTCGGGATCGGTCAGACGCCAGGTGCCGGGCCCGCCCCGCAGATCTATCGCCAACCAGCCTCCGCCCCCGGCCGGCGGCAGGGGTCTGGCCAGCAGCAGGTGTCGATCGCCGGTCATCCCTCTTCCGCCAGACGGGCCGCGAAGGCTTCCTCGTCCGCGATCTCCAGCCCCAGCTTCCGGGCCTTGTCCAGCTTGCCGCCGGCCCGGGCACCGGCCACCACCACGTGGGTCCGCCGGCTCACGCTGCCGGAAACCTTGCCGCCACGCTTTTCGATGGCACGTTTGGCATCGCTCCTGGTCATCCCCTCCAGGGTACCGGTCAATACGAAGGTCCGTCCGGCGAACCAACCTTCGCCCTCCCTGGCCGGAGGTGGCGGTTGCTCTTCCCGCTCCTGGAAAAACCCCACTTTGCTCAGCTGCGCCACCAGATGCTGTCCACCGTCAGACGCGAAGAAGGCTTCGATGGCAGCACCGACCACCGGTCCGATATCCGGCAGATCGGCCAGGTCCTCAGCGGTCGTCGCCACCATTGAGGCAACGCTGGCGTGGTGGGTGGCCAGGGTCCGTGCCGTATTCACTCCCACCTGGGGTATTCCCAGGGCGAATATCCGTGCCTCCCATGGCCGGTCCGGCACCCGGGCCAATCCCGCCAACAGGCGGTCGGCCGATTTCTCTCCCCACCCGGGCAGGGCGGCCAGGGTTGCCCGTGGCAGCCGGAAGAGATCGGCGGGGCCGGCGACCAGCTCCTCTGCCACGAACATGTCGATACTGCGACCACCGAGACCGTCGATATCACACGCGTCGCGCGAGGCAAAGAGCCGCAGCCGACCCGACAGCACGGCCGGACAAAGAGGGTTGACGCACCGCACCGCCACTTCCCCCTCCTGCTGCGAGGTCCTCTCGTGGCAAACGGGGCACTGCCGGGGACGCGGTATCCGGGTCTCATCCCCTGTACGGGCTGCCGTTATCACGCGCAGGACCTTCGGGATGATGTCGCCGCCCTTGACCACCACCACCCGGTCGCCGCGGCGGATATCCTTGCGCTCCATTTCCTCCCAGTTATGCAGGGTGGCGCGACTGACGGTGGACCCGGCCAGCAGGACCGGATCCAGTTCGGCGACAGGAGTGATGACGCCGGTACGCCCCACCTGCAGGGTAATCTCGCGCAGGCAGGTTTCCGCTTCCTCCGCGGCATACTTGAAAGCCAAGCCCCAGCGCGGGGCCTTGGCGGTACTGGCCAGGGCCTGTTGCCCCCGGCGGCTGTCCACCTTGATCACCGCACCATCTATCTGATAGTCCAGTCCGTCCCGCAGCTGCTGCAACTTCTCCAGGTGCCTGATAATTCCGTCCGCGGAATCCGCGACCTCCAGGAATGGATTCACCGGCAGGCCCAGTTCAGCCAGAGCAGCCAACTCGCCCCGATGATCGGAGAACACGTCATCGCCCGGCTGATCGTCCGCGTCCAGGGGGAAGAGCTGATACAGGAAGACCGACAGGCCCCGCCGCGCCACTTCATTGCTGTCTATGGTCTTGAGGGTCCCGGCCGTGGCGTTGCGCGGATTGGCCAGGGACTCCAGGCCAGCTTCCTGCCGCTGGACGTTAAGAGCCGCGAAACGGGTCAGCCCCAGATAGACCTCTCCCCTGGCTTCCCATGCTGTCACGTCCCGGGGTATCGCCGAGCCCCGACCCAGCTTCTCCGG
>QNDV01000084.1 GCA_003646045.1 bacterium | reverse complement strand
GCGTTTCAGCGGTGAACAACATCCAGTCTGGAAACTGTCTTCAAGGAACCTTCCCGCAGCTCGACCAGCCTGCGCCCATCGCCAATCTCCTCACAGATCGTGAGAAACCGATCCTTGTGGGCCAGGAAGATATCGACGAGACGAGGATCAAAACTGCGGCGCCGTTCGCTCCTCAGGCGGTCGAGGATCTCGGGGAGGGGGAGGGCTGATCTATAGATCCGGTTGCTGTGCAGGGCATCGAATACGTCCACCAGCGAGACTATCCGACCGAAGATATTAATCTCTTCACGCATCAATCCGCGCGGGTAACCGCTGCCATCCCAACGTTCGTGGTGTTCGAACGCGATGATCGCCGCCGCCCTGAGGATTGGACGATCCGACCCGGACAGGATCTGGTGGCCGATCTCGGCGTGGGTCTTCATGACCTCGAACTCCGTCGGCGTCAGTTCACCTGGCTTGTTGAGGATATCGTCGCGGATCCCTATCTTGCCTATGTCGTGGACCGGGGCGGCCATGCGCAACAGTTCCACGTCCTCAGCCGGCAGACCAGCCAGCAGTGCGAGCTCGGCGCTCATGGCGCCCACACGTCGCGTATGGTTGGCGGTCTCATGGGACCGGCTCTCCACCACTTCACCCAGCGTGATGATCACCTCGCGCTGGGTGGCGACGGTTTCATCCTCCCGCGCCTTTATCGTTCTCCGCGAGGCCTTCAGTTGCTCGGTCATCTCATTCAGGGTCTCAACCAGTCCGGTCAGTTCAGACGGCCCACGCACCTTGATGGGAGTGTCCAGGTCGCCCTCGCCGATTCGCCGCAGACCACGGCGCACCACATCCACCGGCCGAAAAAGAACGGTGATGACTATCATTACCAGAGCGACGGCCAAAGCCAGAAGCACCGCGGAACTGCGGACCATGGCGCCCCGGGTGGCTCGGATACTGTCGTGGATCCGGCCACGGTCCAGGCTCACCAGTACGGAACCGATTTCTCCCTCGGTATTGTGCTGTATCGGCGTCCTGACCTGGAGTATTTCCTGCGTACCGGCGAAGGTCTCGCCGGGATTCAAAAGGACGCGGGATACCAACGGTTCCAGTGCCTCTGACGACCTGTGGAGTTCTCCGATCTGTCGCGGCTCCGGCCCACCCACGATGCGACCGCCGCGGTCGAGGACCAGGATCTGTACCAACTCGGGCCGCCCCTTCTGCAGGTCCTTGACCAGTGGCACGAGGATCAGTTCGGGGAACTCTCCCAACAGTACGTCGCCGGTGAGAACGGCCAGGTTGCGGGCTTCCAGCAGGAGGTTGCTCTCGGCCCCTTGTTCGATGACTTCCCTGATCTGCTGCTCGTTGACCCGGGTCAGCACAGCGGTCGTCGCGGCAATGGTCCCCGCCGTGGCAATCATGGCCAGGGCACGAAAGCTGATACGGCCGAACAGGCCTCCCGAGGGGCAACTGCCGCTGTCGATTGCCGGTCCGCTCATCCTGGTCTCCCGGCGGTGCGGATACGGGCTTTGTGCTCGTAGGCCCGCTCGAGGTAGCCGTTTACGCGGGGGTCGTTCGGGGCCACGGTCTTGGCCTTCTCCCAAAGGTCGATGGCCCGATTCAGACGTCCATCGGCAAAGGCCTCCATGCCCTGGGCCAGGTATTCCTGCTTGAGATGATCAGCCACCTGACGGTAGTCCGGCTCAGCGGACAGGACCAGTTCCCAACAGCGAATGGCATCTGCACGGCGCCCCGCTTCGGACGCATCCACACCGCGGCGGTAAAGATCCGCTATCTCCGCACGCTCCTTGAGGGACATGGATTCGAATGATGGTGCCACCGTCGCAGGTACCTCAACAGCAGGCGATTCCGCAACTGCCACCGCCGTCGACGGCGCAGGCGGTGGTGTTTGTGCAGCCTTGCGCACACGAGCGTCATCGGCGGCCTGTTTACGGGCGGCCGCGATCTTCTCCCTCGTGAGGATGGCCTCCTGGACATGACCCAGCAGCCTACGGGCCTCCTCGTCGCTGGTGTCGAGGCGCGTGACCTGCTCGAAGGCCACGAGGGCCGAGTCCAGTTCGCCGGCGGCAAAGGCAGCCAGACCGATGTCGTAGACAGCGCGCAGTTCGCTGGATCGGGCGGTCCGAAGATCACTCTCGGCATTGACGCGGTTCAGGCCGCTACGGGCCTCCCGCTTGCCAGGGTCCACACGCAGGCATTGCTGGAATGCCAGGGCCGCAGCGGCCAGATCATCCTCGGATTCAGCGGCCAGGGCAGTGGCCAGCAGGGCACGGACTTCGAGAGCATCCGCTTCAGGATGGTCCGGAGCCAGCACATGCAGAACACGCACCTGCTCCAAGGCCCTGGCATGGTCTTCCTGCGCCAGCGCCGACTTTGTTTCCGCGACCAGGGTAGCGATGCGGCGCTCATTATCGGTACGGAAGGCCTGGGCCAGGCGATCATTTATTTCGCGCTCGACCTTCTCCTGGTCCGCGAGCCGACGCTCGTCGGTGGTGGATCCGAAGGTGATGCCCAGTCCAAAGCGATGCACGGTGTCGATCTCGTTGTCCTCGAAAGCGTAGTTGAATGCGAGATCCCGCCAGCGCACGCCGGCACCGGCAGCCAGAGTGCCGTCGTTGCTTCCCACGCGCAGGGCCAGCAGATCAAGCAGGACCATCTCAAGCCCTGCGTGGACTTCCGTGCCCATATCGCGCGTCTTCTCCAGATCAGCTGTTGCCA
Organism: bacterium; assembly: GCA_003646045.1. Next base: position 5,295 of record QNDV01000084.1, on the reverse strand, counting down.
TCATGTGGACACGTTCGCCCACCGGAACCTGGAATGCCGTGCCGAGACGCATGCCGGTAGGATCGGGAACATCCTCCTCGAGCAGACGGACATTGGGTTCCACGATGTTGCGCAGGGTCAAACCGACGCGTACCGAGCGCAGCACCGGCGACGATACGCCGCCTGCCACGAACGGCCGTGCCAGTACGCCCACGTCCAACCCCAGACCGTTACCCGTGTAACCGGCCACATTCTGTTGTTGATACTTGAAAGCGGCGCCCACGGACCAAATCTCCCCCAGGGAGCGGCCATAGGCGAAACCAAGCTCACTCTCGGTGTTTTCCAGGTCCGGGTCGGTAATGCCTCCCCGGTCGTCGCGGCCCTCGATACCGTCCACGCCGAAACGGCGCAGGGATACGGCAAAGGTGCCCAGGCGCCAGCTCGGAACAGCCACGGTGCCGTACTGTTCGTAGAAGCCCAGCCCGATCAAGTCGGTGTGGGAGGCCTGGAACTCGGTCCGTTTGAGTAGTCCGAGCCCGGCGGGATTCCAGAATGCCGCTGTCGCGTCATCGGCAACCGCACCGTAGGCTCCGCCCAGCCCGAGAGCACGTTCGCCGGCACCGCGGGCGAAAACCGATCGCAGTCCGGCATCGTCCGCTGCGGTGGCGACGGCAGCCCAGACAAGCAGGATACCCGCCATGACAAGCCGGAATGCCGTGCACCTGCACCTCATCGCACCACCGCCACTTTACGCAGCACGCGTTCCCGGGTCCCGTCCGCGAAATCGACGACCAGTTCCGCGATGTAGACACCGTTGCGCACCACCTGGCCGTTGCCGTTCACGCCCGACCAGCGGTCGCTTTGGTGGAAGTCCGCTCCCCGCGACACATTCTCCAGCAGTGTGGTCACGAGCTTCCCGTGGGGTGTCAGGATTCTCAATGTCACGCGCCCCGGCTGGCCCAGGGAGAAAGCAAAGGTCGTTTGTTCACGACCTGCGGCGAACGGGTTCGGGAAGTTGGCATAGCTGGACTCGAGTCCCGCCTTGCCCAGGTTACCCTCCCGGCTGATCAAAGGCAGGGATTGTCCCGACTCGGGCACGATGCGGATGCCCCCGGGAGTACCACCTTCAGCTCCGGCCAGTATTCCGTCGTCGGCCATCTGCACCAAAAGTACGCCGGCGGGTGCGCCCGCGGCGACGGTCAGGGCGACTCCCAGGGCAAACTGTTCCCCGGCTGGAATCACCAGAGGTGTCTCCAGGACCAGTGTCGCCGACCGCGCGGCCTTCTCGAGGTTGGATGCCGTGGCGACGATCCCGTTGTCGAGCAGGAGCACGATCTCACCCGCGACGAGGCCGAGGTCCAGTCCCTGGTCCGGCTGGGTAAGGGTCAGGCTGTGCAGTATGATACTGCCTTCACCGGGTGTGGCAGGGTTGCGTACGGTCAACGCCAGGGTCGTATAGGGTTCGATTCGCGGTGCAAGGAGGGGGGGCATGCTGTCCTCGCCACCCACGGCAAGTTCCTCCGCCGGTACGACAATGCGAGCCAGACCCGAAGTCAGGGGCCAGGTTCCACCGGCGGGAAGAACCGCGACAGGATCACCGGTGACAACGTTGACAAGGTCGATGTCGCCGACTGCGAGCAGACACTCGAAGCCCCCGACGGACCCTGGTAGAAGGTTGATCTCGACCCTGAATGAAGACGTATCGGCCGGTATCAGCACAGTCGCTGCCAAGGGTATGACAAGGCGTCCATCGGATGCGGACGGGTCGCCGATATCACCCGCGGTGCTGCCATCGAAGACAACCCGCAAACGCTCGAAGACCCTGGCCGGGTCCAGCGGGCGACGATCCTCGTCCAGGACGGTCAGGGTCAGGAAACCGATCCGGACTCCCGCCGCATCCGTACCGCCGGTATGCACAAGGTCCAGATCCAGGATTGCCACCTGATGGTCCCCGTCGTCGACGGTAGCGGACAACAGGCCGCCACCCGAGGCACGGATGACACCGGGGTCGCTAACGACGAACAAGGGCGGCCCCGTAGTGGGTATGCCGGCACTCACCGGTACCGGCAGACCGTTGTTGCCGTCCAAACCGATGAAAAGACCGACCGGAGCCAGCACCGGTACCAGGGTAGCGATCGCGGCGCCGGGGGCGAGATCCACACTCAGATCCAGGGTTACCGCGGCCCCCGCGGCAATGACAGCCGGCGCCGCCAGATCGATGACCATCACGGTGTCGTCGACCATCTCCGGCATGCCGTCGAACAATTCCTGATAGACGGTCCTGAGGTTCAGCCGCGTGAATCGATCCAGGGGCGTGGTCAGGGCGACTCCGCTCCCGTCCCGCAATACATATGCCACCCGTGTCACATGGATGGGCGACGAAGTCGTTTCGCTGGACTCGTTCGCGACCTGGAATCCGACCAGCGGTACGTCAGTCTGTCCGGGGACACCTGTATGCGCCGCACCGCCGGACAGGGCGACCGCCAACGAGCCCGCGGGCGAGACGAGGCTGGCCTGGTTGGTGCGGATGGGGAAGCTTCCCTGTGCCAACACCAGGGGTACCGATGCGCCGGTCACCGTATCCCGAGCCGCGAACCAGGTCGCGGACTCCACGCCCAGGACGAACGACGGCACGGTGGTACTGAGTTTCAGGTCAATGTGCACACCAAGGGTGATGGGCTCGCGGCCGGTAACGCGTGCTGGAGGATCGAAGTGCAGGTTGATGTCACTCGCCGTGCCCGGCAACACTTCCAGGGCAGCATAGATATCCGTGCCCTCGCTGACGGCAATACGTTCGACGAGATCCTCGGGCACTATCACGGCCCCACCATCAGTCTCGGTCAGGCGCAACCGCAGGTCCGTGAGCTCAATGTCCGCCACTGTTTCATCGCCCGGGTTTACCAGCGTCAGGGTCAGGGGTACCAAGCCGGTTTGACCCCTGTTGACCGAGGCCGGCAGGTTGACCACGGGGTAGAGATCCACCTGCAGGGGAGTCGTCAGCACCGAGTGCAGCGAAGTGGGCGAGGGAGCGGAACCAAAGACGTCCAGGCTCACGCTGCCCGTACCCTCGGCATATCCGGTCAAGACTACGGGACCGGTGGTATTCGCGATGAATTCCCAGACGAAGAATGCCTCTTCGGCAGGCGCCAGATCGAACGAGTCGGGTGCCACCGGACCCAGGCTGACCGTGCCCATGCCCTGGTGCACTATCGTGCCTGGTACCACGCCGGTGAGGGTCTCGGTACCGTTGTTTCGCACCGACATGCGGATCTGGCCCGTCTGACCGACGGTGGAGGCATTCCTCAGGAAAGCCAGGGACGATCGTAACGGCGACGTTGTCAGTATCAGGGTACCAGGGTCCACGATGGGTGCATCCAGTGGACCGGAATTGGCCGAGGCCATGCGGATACCGTCGCGCGGCACCATGAAGCGAACCGTGGCCGAATCGCTCACTGTAGACGCCGCGTCCACGGTGACGAAGACCCGCTGCCCCGCAAGACCTACCGGCAGACTGAGCAGGGGACTCGACCAGACATCGCCGGTCCAGGTCAGATCGGCGATAGCCGTATCGTCCAGCAGGCCGGCGTCAAACCCGTCGTTGCCGCCATCGGTCCATAGCTGTACGCGGCTGAAGTCCGCAGGACCCGCTGTTCCGGAATCCGTGACCGCGATGGCGATCAACTCGTCGGCCCTGTAGCCGTTGCCCGGTAGGCGCAGATCCATGACCAGCGCCGGTCCTTCGTCCGGGCCCAGGGACTGCAATGGGACCGGCTCCAGTTCCACCTGGGAGGCTACCATGCCGTCGACTGTCCAGGGTGCTCCCGAGCTCAGGGGCCAGACCGCCACCACCGCGGCCCCCGGGACGATCACGTCAGTGGAGGCGGCGACAAAGGCGCCGATCCTGTCCCCCTCGGCAGTCGCCGCCGGATCGAGGTCAGCCGCCACGAATACACGTATCGACGCGAAGGGAGGCAGGGTAAGACCGACAGCCGAGAAGGTGACGACTCCCGCAGAGAAGATGCCGGTGCCCAGGGGTGGATCATCGGTCAGGTCACCCAACACGCCGTCACCGTTGCCGTCCAGGCGCAGTGCCACCTGCCGGGCGATAGCATCCGTCTGAGCCTGGGTGGCGGTGTCGCGGGGCTGGGTGCCGTTACCCACGACCAGGCCCTGCAGCGTCTGATCCTGGACATAGGTGTTGGTCAACACGAGGCTCAGCAGGGGCAGGGAAACAGCATCGGGATAAGCATCACCGGGCTGTACCCAGTCGCTGGTCAGGATGACGCGGTCGCTCGTGCTGATGCCCTGGCTGCTCGTGTTTTCCAGAGGGAAATCCACCGGTCCGTCGTTGTCACTGACCATGGCCACACCCGGACCGTATGCCACGGGTAGCCCCATGCGGATATCACTGGCGGGCCGGGCGGTCTCTGCGACATCAACGGTGAAAAAGAAGCGGTGACCGCCAACTGGCACCGGTGACGCCAATCCTGTCATCTGCCAACGATCGCCCGAATCGACCAACTCGCCGAGGAACTGGTCGTCCAGGGCGGAAAAGACGCCGTCACCGTCGTCGCTCCAGGCTTCCATGCGGTCTATGTCGCTGCCGGCCCGGGCCGAGCCGCGGTTGACGAGATTGAATCCATATATCGCGTCGGAGCGATACCCGTTAGAGGGCAACTCGATGTCCAGCACAAGGTTGTGCCGTGATCCGACACCGAGCAACGCCGGGGGAACCTCGTGCAGGGTCGCCTGGCGTGCTACGAAACCGTCGACCTGGAGACCATGGCCGCTTACAAGCGGCATACCGCTCGCAAAGACCACTTGTTGGCGTGCGACCAGATGAGCGGGATCCGAGAGGCCCGCGACGAGCAAAGCACCGTCACGCGCCTGAAGTGAAGACGCAGCGGAAATGCTCACGACGAGAGTGTCGCCGGGCAGGATCACCCATTCGCGACCAGAGAAGGTCACACGGCCGCCGGCGAAGGCGGATCGCGGCGTCGAATCGTCGAGGGTTTGGCTCGACCTGCCCTGGATCCAGGTCGCCACGGCCAGTGGCAGCCACTCCGCGTCGAGGGCGGCCTGGTCGGGAGCATCAAGGCCGACAGTGAGATTGCTGACTGTAAGTGCGCTGACCGTATCGGGAGCGTGACCGCGATTGACCACGATAAATCCCAGGACCGGGAGAAGCGAAGCCTCGGGCCACACGGTCTCCTGTGACCCGGAGTTCGGGATCACCAGGAGTTCCGGCGTAGGTGCCTGTCCCACAACGTCAACAACGACACCCGCAGTATCGTTGGTCGGGTTGATATCCTCCCG
>QNDV01000083.1 GCA_003646045.1 bacterium | reverse complement strand
GGAGGAAACGCACCGCACCATCAACTTTCCCATGCGGTGTACGGGTGGCCGGCCGACCAGCAGCGATGAGCCGCGCCACCGTCCGAAGAAATCCACCGCCGCCGGGGTAAAAAGGCGCGTCCCCTTGCGACGTCTTTGCTATGCCCGCAGCGGCGACAAGGGAGACACCTGCAACATCGGCGTCCTGGCCCGATCCGCAAAGGTCTACGCCTGGGTGATCGGCTACCTGACGGCGGCCCGGGTGAAGAAGTTCTTTGGTGAGCGGGTCAAGGGCCGGGTGGTGCGGCACGAACTGGGCAATCTGGAGGCCCTGAACTTCCTGCTCGAGGGTGCGCTGGGCGGAGGCGGCACTACGAGCCTGCTGGTCGACCCCCAGGGCAAGACCATGAGCCAGGCCCTGCTGGAGATGGAAGTCAACGTGCCGGCGTCGCTGCTGCGCGGTCTGAAGTAGAACGAAAAGGGGTTCCCGGTGCATCCGGTAGTCATAGTCGCGATCATCATTGCCGGTGTGGCACTGGCCATCGTGGTCTTTCGCGCGGACCAGGAGCGCAAGCGTCTGTTGCGGGCCTGGGCCCGCAGCAAGGGGCTACGGCTCAAGCGGATCAAGAAGCGGGGTTGGGAGAAGGAATATCCCGCCTTCAAGCTCCTGACCAAGGGGCACCATCGCCACAGTTCACTGCACATCGAAGGCGAAGTGGACGGCAAGCGCGTGCGTTGTGTGGACTATCGCTACACCACCGGCAGTGGCAAGAACCGACAGACCCACAGCTACGCCCTGGTGGTGATGGATACGTGTTGCCCGGTGGTGCCGCTGCATATCCGCCGCGAACACCTGTTCGACAGGGTGGGGGAGTTTTTCGGCCACGACGACATCGACTTCGAATCAGCCGAGTTCAGCCGCAAGTTCCACGTCGCGGCCAGTGATCGTCGCTGGGCCTACGATGTCATCCACCAGAAGACCATGGACTACCTGCTGGAGACGCCGTCCGTGACCATCGAATTCGGTTATGCCGAGATTGCCGTCTACCGCACCGGCGCCCTCAGTGCGGAGCGTTGCCAGGAGGCCCTGAAGGTGGCGCGCCGCATGTTCGATCTCATCCCGGACGACGTCCTGGCCCAACTCAAGGGAGATGCCTCGTGAGCCCTACCGTCATCATCCTCGGCATCGTGGTGGCTATCCTGTTGTGGGCGGCCCTCAACTACAACAGCCTGGTCCGGACGCGGCAGCACGTGCGCGAGTCGTGGTCCGACATCGACACGGAACTGAAGCGGCGCTACGACCTGGTTCCCAATCTGGTGGCGGCGGTCAAGGGCTACGCCTCACACGAAAAGGAACTCTTCAAGAGTATTACCGAGGCCCGGGCGCAGGCCGTGGCCTCGTCGGGAAGTCCCGGTACCCAGGCCGCCGACGAAAAACCCCTGGTGGACGGCATGCGCCGACTCTTCGCGGTGGCCGAGGGCTATCCCGAACTCAAGGCCAGCGAAAACTACCTGGCCCTGCAGCACGAGTTGTCCAACACCGAGGATCGCATCCAGCGTGCCCGCCGCTACTTCAATGCCAACGTGCGCGAGATGAACACCAGGGTGGAGGTTTTTCCCTCCAATATCATCGCCGGATTGTTCAGCTTCACACCCGAGGAATTCTTCGAGGTGGAGACCCAGACGGTCCGTCAGGTCGTTGATGTTTCCTTTGAGGGGTGATTGTTCCCTGTTGTTCCAACATGTTGATTACACATAATTTACCATATATTTTTCTGCAAAATAACCCCATTTAATATGACAAAAGACCGCACGATTTGATATAATATACAAGTTCCAACCAAGAGGGAGAATCCAGGTGCGTCTTTGGGTCGCCATTGTCATCGTCTCAGCCCTGTCGCTGGTACTGCCGGGCCGGTCCCTCGCGGGGGATCCGGTGGTCACCGGCAATGCCGCGCGACTCGAGGTGACGTGGTCCCCGGCCGCATACCAATTGCAACCGGTGGACCTGGATGGCGTGGCCGCCACCCGGGTGGAACTGTCTGGACGTCCCCTGCTGCGCGAAGCGGGCTTGCCCGAGGTACCCCTGGTACCGGTGACCCTGGCGGTGCCGCCCCGGGGGGCCGTACAACTGGAAATCCTCGAGCACCGGACACGGGAGATCATTGTGGCGCCGGTGACTCCTTCGCTGGGTCACATCCCCCGCAACACGCGGGTGATACCACCGGCGGTCTTCGGACCTTTCTACCAGAGCGATGAGACCTGGCCTGTCCGCCCGGTCGTTCTGGGTCGCCCCTTCCTGGCCGGTCTGACCCGTGGCGTGAACCTGCGCCTGCAGCCTGTGCGTTACGACGCCGGGCGCGGTGTACTGGTGGTCACCGAATTCATCCGGCTGGCCGTGGTCACCACTACCGATCCCGGCGTGAACGAGAGGCCGGCTTTCGCCCGGCCGGCCTCCGTGCTGAACGACGTTCACGCCGGGATCTTCGCCAACGACCCGCCCGTCATGGTGGCCAAGGCCTCGACAGTGACCGTGCCGCAGCTGCTGGTGGTGGTACCGGATGCCATGCGTCCGGCCCTGGCCTCCTTCGTGGACTGGAAGACCCGCCGGGGCCTGGAAGTGGAGCTGGTCTCGCCGGCGAATCTCGGTTCGACGGCAGCCGGCATCGCCCTGGGCATCGCCGAGCGGTGGGCACAGCCTGCGGGTCTGGACTTCGTGCTGCTGGTGGGTGACAAGGCCCAGGTCCCGACCCTCAGCGGTAACTACGAAGGTGCCGACAGTGACCAGAGTTACGCCCTGCTGGCCGGCGACGATCTCTATCCCGATCTGTTCGTGTCGCGTCTGCCGGCCCGCAACGAGGCCGAACTGCAGGTCCAGGTGGCGCGGATCCTGGCCTACGAACGTGATCTGCCCGACGGCGGCGCCTGGCTCGACCACGCGGCGGGTATCGCCAGCGACGAGGGTTCGCCGGCGGACCACCTTCGGGCCGACGATCTGCGCGACGATCTGTTGGCCGGCGGTTTCGGTACGGTGGACCGTGTTTATCAGGATCTGGGCGCCGGTACCGTGGATGTGCGTGCTGCCCTGTCCTCGGGCCGCAGCTTCATCAACTATCTGGGTCATGGATCGGGCACGGCCTGGCAGAGTGTTCCCTTCGACACAGGCGATGTGCGCAACCTGGACAACAGCGGCCGCTGGCCCTGGATCGTCGACGCGTCCTGCAGCAACGGCGACTTCGCCCTGGAAGAATGCCTGGCCGAGGCCTGGTTGCGCGCCGGTACCGTCAGTGCGCCTGCCGGGGCCGTGGGCGTTCTGGCAGCCACGACCCTCGTACCGTGGACACCGCCCATCCATATGCAGGGGGGCATCGTGGATGCCCTGACCAACGGCGGGGTACGGTCCCTGGGTGCCCTGACCTGGGCGGGTCTGGCCCGGGTGCTGGACATCTACGGCGGACTGCCGGTGGCCACGCAGGTAGTGGAGCAATACGTACTCTTTGGCGATGCCTCGCTGCTGGTGCGCACCAGGACTCCCCGGGATTTCCAGGTCACGGTGAACCGGGCCGTGGGCGCCCACGATGACAGTTGGCTGGTCAAGGTGGATGGAGCGCCCGGCTCGGTGGTGGCCCTTACCGCCGATGGTATGCTGCTGGGGCGCGGCGTGGTTGATGCCGACGGCTGGGCCGAGGTGGCGCTGCTGGGCTCGCTGGCCGGTCGCTCACAACTGGACATGACGGCGACCGGCCCGGACATGATGCCCTGGCTGGGCACGGTTGAAGTGGTACACGGCCTGTCGGCGGCGGGGGATGTCCAGCCTGCGGCACTGCGGTCCCTGGGTAATCATCCCAATCCCTTCAACCCGGTCACCATGATCGCCTGCGAACTGGCCGCGGCGGCGCCGGTGCACGTAGCCGTGTTCGACCTGGCCGGCCGTCGTGTACGAACCCTCGCCTCGGGAACCGTGTTGGCCGCGGGCCACCGGGAATTCACCTGGGACGGTCGCGACGACAGGGGCCGACAGGTTGGCAGCGGCATCTACCTCTACCGGCTGACCATACCGCGCGAGACGGTGACCGGGCGTATGACCCTGATTAAATAACCCTTCAATCGACTCCTATCCGCCGACCGCGGGTTGCGATTCCCCCGCCGAGTAGATACCCTCGTTGGCGAACACGCTGTCCGTTGTCCCCAACACCGGGAGCCACGCCATGAGCGGGTCCACTTCCCTGTATACGCCGTTCCACCGTGAGCCGGAGTCCTTCGTCGTCGACGCGGAACTGGTGGCGGCGGCGGGCCTCGCCGGTTGGGCGGCCGGTTTCAAGCTCGGCACAGCTGGTTATCGCGACCTGCTTGATCCGGACGACCTGTTCAATACCGGAGTGCCCATGAACGCCCTCACCATGGCGCTGATCCTGGAAGCCAGGGCCCGGGTGGCCGCAGCCCACGACCTGCGATCGTTGCACATCGGCGGCGAAGTGCGTCCCCATACCCAGGAATTCATCGACCTGGCGGCCAGGCTCTATGCGGCCCACGGACTGGAGGTGCACCTGCGTCCGGAAGGCACGCGCACAACTCCCATCTGGCTTTCCTCGTTCGGTGTCTTCCACGACGAACTGGACGGCGGCGAAAATTTTACCGCCAGCCACAGCCAGAGCTACAAGGGCGGCTGGAAACCCATGGACGCCAGCGGCGGACAGCTGCTGGAGATGGCGGACGAGATCGCGGACGAGGTGCGTCGCCTGGTGTCCGTCGCGAGTACCGAAGGGCTGACCATCAGGCTGGCTGCCGCGGATGATGCCCGCATCAGCCACGATTTCGAACCTACCGCGGCCTACGTGGAGGTTCTGCGCAAGGTGGTACCACCCGAGCTGCTCACCGAGGTGCCGGCCGCCGCTGCCTTGGGGTTCCGCGCCGCGTTCTGCATCGAGGGTGGCAGCATGGGGCCCACCGGACGACAGGTATTTGCCGACCTGGGTATTGAAGTGGGCGATGACGGTCCGGTCTTTTTCACCCACGAACAGGAGAGCGACACCTACCACGGCATCGGCATCATCGACGGTGTGAACCACGGTGTGGATCCGGGCAAATGGCAGGTCTACAAACACGTGGGTGCCCAGGAGTTGCTCGAACGGGGTGACTGCCAGGTCTTCTTCATCTGGGATCCGGACGGCGACCGCTTCAACATGGTCACCACGGCGCCGGCGGATATGGCCGTACAGGCGGCAGCGGCCGGGTTGGAAGTGGACCCTCTGGACCGGGACCGCTGTCTGGTGTTCTTCAAGCCCAACCAGATCTATTTCATGCTGGCGGCTCTCAAGCTGGACGCCCTGCGCGCAGCCGGCGCGTTGCAGGAAGCGGACTGGATCGTGGCCACCACCTGGCCCACCAGCCTGAGCATCGGGGAGATCGCCGGCAAGGCGGGCCTGGCCGCCTACCGGGTGCCGGTGGGGTTCAAGCACTTCGCCGCCCTGGTGCGCGACCTCGAAGACCAGATAGCCTCGGGCGCCGACCCCTGCACGGCCACCGACGTGACCGGCGTCACCGCCGATTTCGGTCGGCGACCGCGCCTGCTGATCATGGCCGAGGAAAGCGGCGGCGCAGCCATGGGACCGGCCGAACCCATGACCAGCCGTACCGGCGCCAACACCAGCCTGGCCGCCAAGGAAAAGGACGGTATGCAGATCGGCGTCATGGCCCTGTGCCTGGCAGCGCGTCTGCACTGCGGCGGCGGCAGTTTCGCCGGCTTCTACCTGGAGCAGCTATCCCGCTGGGAAACAAGTTACCGTTTCTACGAACGGCGCGATGTCACCCTCTTCGACGAAGCCCTGCAGGGTGAGAAGCGCGAGCAGGCCAAAGCCGCGGGCAACGCACGCAAAGAGGCTACAGTCGCTTTCTTCGCCGGGCTGGAGGACCTGGAGCCGGAAGCGGCCGCGGGTGTTCTGGTGCAAGCCATGCCTGATGACAGCGTTCTGCCCACCATCGAGCGGATCTTCCACGCCGGCGATGGCACCTTCATGGAGTTCCAGGGGCAGTGGTTCGAATTACGCGCCTCGGGCACCGACGCCGTGTTACGCTATTATATGGAGGGGGCCGACCGCGAGACAGTGGCGGAACTGAACGAGGCTTTCACACGCCTGGAGATTCCTGTTTCCGGATGAGGTTTTGAGACTTGGCCGAGAACCTGGACCTCGTCGGCGGCCTGAGCGTTTCCCACGCCCGGGCTTCCGATACGGGGCAGCAGCGCAGTCACAACGAGGATGCCGTGGGTTTCTATGCCGGCCCGGGGCACCCCGCTTCGTCGTGCCTGCTGGTGATCGCCGACGGCGTGGGGGGCAACAACGCCGGTGAGGTGGCCAGCCTCATGGCTGTCGAGACCACAGCCCGCGTCTACTATTCCTGCGGCGAGCCGGATGACGTCTCCGGCACCCTGGCCGATGCCATGCAGGAAGCCAACGACACCATCGTGGCCGCCGCCACTGCCAACCCCCTCCTGGCGGGAATGGCCACCACCTGTACTTGCGCCGTGATCCATTCCCGGGGCGTCACGCTGGGTCACGTGGGGGACTGCCGGGCCTATCTGGTCCACGATGGTCGCCTGGAATGCCTGACCCGGGACCACACCCTGGCCGCCGAGTATCCCGACGACAGCCTCGCGGGGGAGGAGCGCGACCGCCTATCCAATGTCCTGTCGCGCTGGTTGGGTCTGGACGGCGAGGTGGAACCGGATTTACGGGGCTGTACCCGGTGCCCGGATGAGGGCACGCTGGTCCTGGTGAGCGACGGTTTGACGAAGGTGGTCAGTGACGAGGAGATCCTCGAGGTGGTGGCGGCACAGGATCCTGATGATGCCTGCGTGGCCCTGGTGGACATGGCCAACGATCGCGGCGGACCAGATAACATCACCGTGCAGATCGCGCACCTGGCGCCCGGTAATGCCGGGGATCAGTAGCGGAAGATCCCGAAGAGTTCCACGCCCTCGAAGGCGGGTTCGAACTTGCAAACGCCTCCCGAACACAGGAAACCCGCCTGCCGCTCGCCGAACCAGAGGTTCAGGTTGCCACCACGGGCCAGGGTGTAGCTGATCTGGCCCGCGGCGAAAGGACCGTCCTGCTCGTCGGGCGCCTGCTGTTCGTCGAACTTGTTGTTCAACTCGAGGATACCGGTGAATGACCAGGTCGGCGCCATCTTGTATTCCAGGCTGAAGAATTCCTCGTCGTAGGCACCCTCGTCCAGATCGGCCACGAAGTCCGGGCGCACGTGCTGGTGCTCGGCCTGCAGGGTGAGGCTGTGCAACGTGTCGAGATACCAGATCACTTCGCCGACAACGGTCTGCCGCAGGCCTTCGTTGTCCTGGTAGCCGAAACCGCCGGCCAGGCGGAAATCACCGGTGCGGGGCGCCTTCAGACTGGCCCAGGCCAGTTCGTACTGCCGCACCAGATCCTGGTTCTCGAGGCGCACGCCACTCAGCAGGGCTGTCCAGCCGCCGTCGCTGAAGATGGCGTCCAGGTTGTGGCCACGCTCATCATTGGCATCCGTGGGATGGGGTGCCCGGTTCATGAGGGTCCAGGCGAAGTCGCGGGTCAGGGACGGAGGCCGGTTCAGGGCCGTGGTGCCGTCGGCGCCCGGCACCACCACGAAGCGCTCGTAATTGCTGTGTTCCCAGGAAAACGAGAAGGGACCTTGGAACAGGTTCACGTTGGCGTAGAGGGCGCTGCCCATATCGTAGTTGTCGTCGCCGCCGGTATAATCCCAGCCCTTCTTGCGGCCGTGTTCCAGGTACCACTCGGCGAAGGACAGCTTCTGCTGCAGGCGTACGGTGGCTACCCACTCCCGGCGTACTTCGTCGTCCTCGCCCACCCAGGTGTCCGGTCGCCATGTCATGCCCGAAACGCCGATCCGCAGGCCGACCGGTCCGTTGGCATAGGCGTCGCCGCCGCGCAGATCCAGTGCCGGCACCGTCGGACTGCCGGAAAACGCGGTGAAGCCGCCGCGGTCGTGGCGGTAGCTGCCCACCAGCCCGTCCAGTCTCGTGTCGACCCGCACCGTGCGGTCCTCGTAGGCGTTGAAGACCAGTCCCCGGCCGAAGATGCCGTAGAAGTG
>QNDV01000082.1 GCA_003646045.1 bacterium | reverse complement strand
ACGCCGCCAGCACCAGGATCGCTAAAGTCGTAGTCTTGATGCCACCCCCGGTGGACCCCGGGCAGGCCCCGATGAACATCAGCATGATCGTCAGCGCCACCGAGGTGGCTGTGAGGTGGGTCTGATCCAGGGTGTTGAAGCCGGCGGTGCGCACCGTCACCGCCTGGAAAAAGGCGTTGGTCGCGGCCAATAGCGGACCCCTGTCCGCCAGCAGGTTGGACGATTCTGCCAGCAGGTAACCACCGGTTCCGAAAGCCAGTAGTACCGCTGTAGCGGTCAGGCAGATCCTGGTATGCAGCGACAGGCGCCAGCTTCGCTTGCGCAGGCCCGTGGCCACCTCGCTGATCACCACGAAACCCAGGCCGCCGCTGACCACGAGTACCGCCATGATCACCAGCACGTAGACGTCGCCCGCGTAGCGGACCAGGCTGTCGGACCAGGTCGAGAAGCCCGCGTTGCAGAAGGCCGATACGGCGTGGAAGACGGCGTCGAACAGGGCGGTCCCCGGGGGCGAGGTCGTCCGGAAGCGCAGAAACAGCAATAGGGCTCCCAGGCCTTCGAAGGCCAGGGCCGTAACCACCACCGCCCGTACCAGCGAGCGGGGACGCAGGCGGTGGTCGGCCGTCAGGGAATCAGTGACCAGAATGGCGTGGCGGAACGAAAGACGCGAGGCCAACGACAGTAGTAGCGCCGTGGCCAGGGTCATCATCCCCAGACCGCCCATCTGCATCAGCAGCAGGATCACAACCTGGCCGAAGCGCGAGAAATCCGTGGCGGTATCCACCACCACCAGACCCGTGACACAGACGGCGCTGGTGGCCGTGAACAATGCATCCACCAATCCGATGCGGCTGTCGGTGGCGCTGATCGGAAGTGCCAGCAGGATGGTGCCCGTAAGGATCGCCCCGGCAAAGGCCAGGACGACTCGCCGTTCGGGGCGTGTACCGAGGAGTTTCATGGGGGCATCATAGGGCCCGGGACGGGGTGACGCGAGGGCGAATCATCACTGCCGCCCGACTAGAAAACCGCCAGCGCCACGTTCAACCCGAGTACCCAACCCACCTTGTCCGAACCCGAGGCCAGCGGCGGACGCGCCGAGATCACACTCCCCACATCCAGGCCGAAACGGGACGATAGCGGGAACAGCACCCCACCCCGCAGAACCACTCCCGCCTCCACCACGTCGCTGTCGACCAGGAGCCCGGTCCGGGGGTCGTAGCCCTGTCGCCAGCGCACGGCCACCGGACCCAGTTCAAGGTAGATCAAATTGCGGTTGCGACGAGGATGGATGGGGCGATAGCCCACCAGTAGCGACAATTCATCGGTCCAGGTGGCCAGGACGGCGCCATGGGCGGGCACCCGTTCACGTACATACTGGCTGCGATACTGGAGCCGCAGGTGGAAGCGGTCGCCCAGTCCGCGGCGCAACCCGGCAAACCAGGCGCCCGACGCCTCCAGCCCACCGTACCCTGACGTAAAACCGGCTGAGCCGCCGGCATCCAGGGACCACGCCAACACGAAGGGCTCGGAACTCAAATCACCCAGCACCGTGAAATCGGCCGTGGAGGGGCTGGCGTCCGCCACCTCGCGGGTGATGTCGCGGCCATCGGCTGTCACGATGTTGGCCACGATGCGGGGATTGAGATCGGTCTCGGTATGATTCGCGTCAAGCAGGCGCAGCAGGAAGCCGTCCAGCTTCCAGGTCAATTCCACATCCTCGTAGACGGTGCCGTCGATGGTGATGACCGTTACGCCGTACCACCGTTGATCGTCGGTGGCGGCGGCGCCCATCGCCAGCACCATCAGCAGCAGGAACAGGCCGATGCGGGGCAGGGCCATGCGGGGGTCCTCCAGGTTGTCGGTTCGCCGAGCATCACTCTACGTACGTGGCGGCGTGCGTCCAAGGGGTATTGCCGCCACCTTGACGCCCGTGCCGGCCCTGCTTAGGGTGTCCGGGCAACACCACGGACCGCCAGTCTTTCCCGGGAGCCATCATGACCCAAGGCCACCCCAAGGGCCTCTACGTCCTTTTCTACACCGAGATGTGGGAGCGCTTCAGCTACTACGGCATGCGCGCCATCCTCGTACTCTACATGACGAAGGCCCTGCTGTTCGACGTGTCCCAGGCGTCCAATATCTACGGCAACTTCACCGGGTTGGCCTACCTGATGCCCCTGGCGGGAGGCTACATTTCCGATCGCTGGTGGGGTAACCGACGCTCCATCCTGTGGGGCGGCTCCATCATGGCCGTGGGTCAGTTCATCATGTTCCTCAGTGCCAGCTACCACGACCAGCCGGCCCTGTCCCACCCCCTGCTCTGGGCCGGGTTGGGTGTAATCATCGTGGGCACGGGCCTGTTCAAGGCCAACATCGCGTCCATGGTGGGATCGCTCTACGCTCCGGACGATCATCGCAAGGACTCGGCTTTCACCATCTTCTACATGGGCATCAACATCGGCGCGTTCCTGGCACCCCTGGTGGCCGGTGGCCTGGGTGATACGGGCGATCCGGCCGATTTCCGCTGGGGTTTCCTGGCCGCCTCCATCGGCATGGTTGTCGGCACGATGGTTTTCAGGATCTTCAAGGACCGGCATATCGTCGACGCCGACGGGTACGCCCTGGGCCTGCCACCGGACCAGCGCCCCCAGGGCCGGGACAAGTCCCTGGACGAGCCCTTGGGCCGGGAGGACTGGGAGCGGGTTGCCGTCATCTTCGTCCTCTCGTTCTTCGTGATCTTCTTCTGGGCGGCCTTCGAGCAGGCCGGCGCTTCGCTGACCGTATTCGCCGACCGTCAGACCGAGCGCGACATCATGGGCTGGACCATGCCCGCCAGCTGGTTCCAGTCGGTGAACGCGGTGGCCATCGTACTCTTCGCCCCGGTCTTCGCCTGGCTGTGGGCGCAGTTGGGCAAGCGCAACCTGGACCCCAGCACGCCGGTGAAGATGTCCCTGGGTTTCTTCCTGCTGGCGCTGGGTTACCTGGTCATCGCCTTCGGGGTGAAGGGTGTCGATCCCACCACGAAGGTCAGCATGATGTGGCTTATCGGCCTGTACATGCTGCACACCTTCGGTGAATTGTGCCTGTCGCCCATCGGCCTGTCGGCGGTGAGCAAGCTGTCTCCGCCCCGCTTCGCTTCCCTGATGATGGGCGTGTGGTACCTGGCCAGTTCGACGGCCAACAAGATGGCCGGCGTACTGAGCAGCTTCTATCCCGAGGCGGGCAAGCCCGCGCCGGTGTTGCTGGGCTACGAAGTGACGAACCTGCATGAGTTCTTCGTGATCTTCGTGGTCATGTCGGCATCCGCGGGTGCAGTACTTTTCCTGCTGGCGCGGCCCATTGCCAAGTGGAGCCACGGGCGGGCCTAGCAGCCGGTTTGGGTTGCCCTGTTCGCGTGTTGGATGTACGCTGTCTCCTGCGTCCACCATGTGCCGCCCAGCCGGCGGCCGTTGGTCGCCGAGGCATGAACGGCAACACGGCAGAATCCTGGTGTGCGCCCCCCCAGCGGTCCAGTCCCGCTACCCTGGGCCATGAAGTAGCCCTCCTGACAAACAACCCCGTGACCGATGCCCTGCTCATGTCCGTGGACGGCACCCTGGCCATCCTCGATGACAACCGCCAGATCGTCGCGGTGAACCAGACCTTCCTGGACACGGTCGGATTGCTGGATGTGTCCGAGTTGTTGGGCCTGCGTCCGGGCGAAGCCCTTTCCTGCATTCATGCCCACAAGGAACCCGCGGGCTGCGGTACGTCCCGGGCCTGCAGCTCCTGCGGGGCGGTCAATGCGATCCTGGCCGCCCAACGCGAAAACGTCCCCGCCGAACGAACCTGTGTGCTGCAGATCCGCGCCGGGTCCACTACCGGGGATCTGGTGTTGCGTGTCCGGGCCTGTCCCCTGGTGGTGGAAGGCGAACGTTTCATACTGCTTTTCTGCCAGGACGTGAGCCGCGCCCAGCGCCTGGCCAACCTGGAGCGCGTCTTCCTCCACGACATCAACAACATCCTGCAGGGATTACGGGTCACGTCGGAGATGCTGGCGGTGGAGACGGACCTGGGTGAATCACGGACCATGGGCCGGCACACGGGGAAGCTGGTCCAGCACCTGGCCCGGGAAGTGGAGTTGCAGCGTTCCCTGCTGAGCGACGACTCCGGTCGCCTGGCCGTCATCCGCGATCACGTACCCCTGGCCCACGTCCAGGCCGAACTGGGCCGGCTCTTCAGTTTCCACCCGGCAGCGCGGGATCGTCAGCTGGCCATCGACCGTGACTGCTGGAACACCTGGATCCGCACCGACATCTGGGTCCTGGTCCGGATCCTGTCCAACCTGGTACTCAACGCCCTGGAGGCCACGCCCCCCGGCGACCGGGTGGAAGTTAGAACCACCGAGAACGAGGACCACGTGACGTTCACGGTCTGGAACCGCACCGCCATTCCACCCGAGTTCCAGCCGCGGATCTTCCAGCGCAACTTCAGCAGCAAGGCCGACTCGGGACGGGGACTTGGCACCTACTCGGCCAAGCTGCTGGGTGAGACACTGCTGGAAGCCCGGGTCACCTTCGAGTCCACCGTCGAGTCCGGGACGGCGTTCCACGTACGCTTGCCGCGTTGACCCCTGTTGACGAATACTCGCCCCTGACGTTGCGGCTCCCGGCTTTCATGGGATACTGTGGGGCCGGGCTACAACTATTCCGGCTCCAACGAACGGGACAAGCCGCGTGATCATCGCCGTTTCCATCTTCTGGCTCAGCATCGCCCTGGTGGTGTACGTCTATGCCGGGTATCCGGTGCTGGCGAAGCTGCTGGGCGCGGTGACCAACCGCCGGGTCAAGACCGCCGATCCCGGTGCCTACCGACCCACGGTGACCGTAGCCATTGCCGCGTTCAACGAGGCGGCCCACATCGAGGCCACCGTCCGCAACAAGCTGGCCAGCGACTACCCCGCCGACAAGCTGCAGGTGGTAGTGGTCAGCGACGGTTCGGACGACGGCACCGACGCCATCGTCCAGGGCATCGACGACCCCCGGGTGCGCCTGGTCCGCCAGGAGCCCCGCGCCGGCAAGACCTCGGGCCTGAACCTGATCCTGCCCGACATCGACACCGAAGTGGTGGTCTTCTCTGACGCCAACAGCCTCTACCACGCCGACACCATCGGCCACCTGGTGGCGCCCCTGGCCGACCCGGAGGTGGGATACGTCACCGGCCGCATGGTCTACCGGGCGCCCGACGGCTCGCTCACCGGTGAGGGCTGCTCAGCCTACATGGTCTACGAGAACCGGCTGCGCGAGTGGGAAACCCGACTGGGCTCCATCGTGGGCGTGGACGGCGGCGTGGACGCCGTGCGCCGCGAACTGTGGACACCCATGCGCCCGGACCAGCTGCCGGATTTCGTCGAGCCCCTGAGTATACGCGAGCAGGGCTACCGTGTGGTCTACGAGCCGCGGGCGCTACTTTACGAGGACGCCCTGGCTGCCGAAGCGGACGAGTTCCGCATGCGCGTGCGAGTCACCCTGCGGGCCTACCACGCACTGAAGGACAAGGCCGCCCTGCTGAATCCCCTGCGCTTCGGCCTCTTCGCCTGGCAACTCTGGTCCCACAAGGTACTGCGTTACCTGGCCTTCCTGGGCATGTTGGGAGCCATGCTGGCCAACCTGGTTCTGGCCTGGCAGAGCGGAGGCATATGGTCACTGTTTTTCGCCGGCCAGATTGTGTTCTACGTCACGGCCGGCTACGGCCGCACCATGCTGCGACAGGGACATACACCACCCCGCCTGGCCGGACTGGCCTACTACCTGTGTGTCTTGAACCTGGCCAGCGCCTTGGCATTCGTGCAGTTCCTGCGGGGCAAGAAGCAGGTCACGTGGAAGCCGAGGACCTGAGTTGAGCCGCTACTCCCGCCCCCCCGTCTGGCCGGCGCCGGCGTTCCTGGCGCGGCCCGGAATCTGGCTCGCCCTGTTGGCCCTGATACTGCTGCCGTTCCTGGTGCCCATCCCCATGCTCCTGCAGCGGAGCATCATCATCTCCACTCTCGGCGACCGGGCACACGTGGTGCTGCTGGGCGCCCTGACCATGGCCCTGTACTGGCGCGGTCCCCTGGCAGGACGGCTGGACCTGGTCGTACCGCTGGCGGCGGTGATCGGCGGCGGCATTGAAATCGTACAGATGTTCGTCGGCCGGGCCGCCCTGTGGCACGACTTCCTGCTGGATCTGCTGGGCATCGGCGCCGCGGCGGGGCTGATTTTCTGGCGCGGCTACGGCAGACGGGGCGGCATGGTGCTGGTGGTGGTGATCATGGCGGTGGTGATCTGGGAAATGCGAACCCTGCCGGGGCGCCAGGCCGCCTCCCTGGACCTGCGCGAGCGCTTCCCCCGCCTCTCGGCGTTCGACGAGGTACGACCCCTGACTTCCTGGCACGGCTACGGCGGCAGCCGTATTTCACTGGCCGATACGCCCCGGGGTGCGGCGCTGCGGCTGGACGCCCTGCCCTCGCGGATCTGGCCGGGGGTCATCCTGAGGGACTTCCCCCACGACTGGTCGGCCCACGATACCTTGAAGATGGATCTGCGCCTGGTGCGTGCCGCGGCTGACAGCGTCGAGGTGGGAGTACGCATGGATGATTACCGGGGGCGCCGCGATGACGAGTGGATCGCCTGGCGCCTGGCCGTGACCCGCCAGTGGCGCACTGTCGCCCTGCCCATCAGCAACCAGAGCACCCATTGGTCCCACCGCCCCTTCGAACCTGACGATGTCTACGCCATGGCTATCTTCTTCATGCAACCGCCGGATACGGCCAGCCTGGAAATCAGAAGGGTTCATCTTCAATAGCAGGCGGGCGGTCCCTCGGGGGACCGCCCACTCCATCAGTCATCCATGTACAGGATCAGCCGGCGAAATTCTTGGCCGCGAAGTCCCAGTTCACCAGGCTCCACCAGCTCTCGATATAGGCCGGCCGGGCGTTGCGCTTGTCGATGTAGTAGGCGTGCTCCCAGACATCGATAGTCAGCACCGGCGTGCCGCCGCTCTTGAGGGCCGAGTCGGCGTCATCGGTGCTGATGATCTCCAGATCGCCACCTGCCGTCTTGACCAGCCAGGTCCAGCCCGAGCCGAAGTTGGTGGCGGCCGACTTGGAGAACTGTCCCTTGAAGTCGGCGAAGCTGCCGAAGGACTTGTCGATGGCCGCGGCCAGGTCGCCAGTGGGCTCACCGCCGCCCTCGGGGCTCAGACCGCTGAAGTAGAAGGTGTGGTTCCACACCTGGGCCGCGTTGTTGAAGATGCCGCCGGCCGGCGCGTTCCTGACTACCTCTTCGAGGCTCATGCTCTCGAATTCGGTGCCGGGCACCAGGTTGTTCAGGTTGTTCACATACGCTGCGTGATGCTTGTCGTGATGGAACTCGAGGGTTTCGGCCGAGATATGCGGCTCCAGTGCGTTCTTCTCGTAGGGCAGGGCAGGTAGTTCGTGGGCCATGCTGGTCCCTCCTGGCTATGGTCTGGCGGTCGTCGTGGCCGCCGATGTTATCGATCACGTGGTGACAGAATACTTCCGTTCCCGGATACCGCAATCAGGAATCATCTCCCTTAGGTTCCACCCCCGTGGCTCAGGGATTTCCCACCTGCCCATGGCGGAAACAACCCACCTGATGATCGTTCACCAGCCCCGCCGCCTGCATGAAGGCGTAGCAGATGGTGCTGCCCACGAACTTGAAACCGCGTCGCTTGAGATCGCGGCTCATGGCGTCCGATACCGGTGTCGTGGCGGGAATATCGGCCTGCTGCCTGAACCTGTTCACCGTGGGCGCCCCGTCCACAAAGTCCCAGATGTAGCGGTCGAAACTGCCGAATTCGTCCTGCACCGCCAGAAAAGCCGCCGCGTTGGTTACCGAGGCCGCCACCTTCAGGCGGTTGCGGACGATGCCCGGATCCGCCAGCAGGGAAGCCCTTTTCGCCTCGTCGTAGCCGGCCACCACCGCCGGGTCGAACCCGTCGTAGGCCACGCGGTAGTTGTCGCGCTTCTTGAGGATAGTGGACCAGCTCAGCCCCGCCTGGGCGCCTTCGAGGATCAGGAATTCGAAGAGCAGGTTCTCGTCGTGGACGGGCGCTCCCCACTCCTGGT
>QNDV01000081.1 GCA_003646045.1 bacterium | reverse complement strand
CAGTATCCGCCGCAGACTGACCGGGTCAGCCAGTACCGCCGGTAGGCCCGCTGTATCTTCCCAACGAATAGTCGCCCCGGCCGGCACCGCCGTCTGGGCCACCACCGCCGGCCCCAGTTCATCCAGCCGACACGGCCACGTCTCGCGCCCCGGCGACAACCGCGCGTAATGGGTCGCCAACTCCTCGAGATAGGCCAACCCCGAGTCCAGGTTCGCCCGCCTCTCCCCAAATACTACCGCCAGCTCCGCCGGCTTCTGCGCCGCCACTTCGCCCAGGTGTCGCAATACGTTGCGCAGGGGCGTGATGCCATTGCGGATGTCGTGGTTAACCTGGCGGGCCACCTCGCCCAGGGTGGCGCGGTGTTCGGCGGCGCGCAGATCGCCCACGCCGCGGCGCAGGCGTGTGGTGAGATCGGCCAGGACCCGCGACAACCGGCCCACTTCGTCGCGCCTGTCCGAGCTGAAATCCACATCCAGCCTGTCGAGGTCCAGGTCGGCGGTGCGGGCAGTCAGTTGGCGCAGGGGACGGCTCACACCGGCAGCCAGCAGTACGGCCAGGGGAATCGCCAGCACAACCACCACCGCCAACAGCAGACCCAGGCGGCGGCGTATTTCCGCCAGCAACAGGTGCTGCGAACCGCGGTCGTGGGTGATCAGGACCCAGGCATCGGTCAGACGGTCATCGCGGATCAGGGGCAGGTGCCGGGTACGCACGATCTGACCGGCCCGGCGCAGTTGCTGCTCGTGGATGGTGATGGCGCGTTCGGTGGCCAGTTCGGCGTGCTCGCCGCCGGGCCAGGCCAGCAGGACACGCAGGTCCGGGTCTCCGGCCAGGGATTCGAGTCCCTGTCGATCGAGGCGGCGGCCACCCACCAGCTGCCAGGTGGAACCGGCCAGTTCCAGGGCGCGGACGCGAGCCAGGGCCAGGAACGACCCCCCGGGGGAGCGCACGCTCATCAGGGCGCGACCGTCGGGAGTGCCGGCGATCAGCGCCGCCAGCTTGGGCTGCAACTCGCCGTGGGCGCCGGGAAAATGGCCGCTGCTGATGGCCACACCCCGCGGGTCCTGGATCAGCAGCATGTCCAGGTCCATGAGGTCCAGTTGGCGGGGAGCGTATTCGCGCAGGTAGCTCTCGAGGTCTGGCGCGTCGGCCAGGGCGGCCAGACGAAAGCGGTTGTCCGCGGCGATGGCTGCCGCCAGGGCGTCCAGCTGTCCGGCGAGATGTTCGTCCTGTTGTTCGATGCCGTGCAGGACGAGGCGCAGGCGTTCTTCGACACGCCCGGTGTCGCGGGCGATGAACTCATCCTCGAAGCCCGCTCCCACCACCACGATGGCCACGGCCAGGGGTACTACCGCCAGCACGAACGCTGTCACCAGGATCTGCAGGCGCAGGCTCATGGTACCGCTGGTCCCGAAACCGCGCCCAGCCCCGACAGGTGGATGGTGCCGTCGCCGCCGAACTCCATGCCTGTCACGCCGCCGCGGGTCACCAGCCACGGTCGCGATACGGCCACCGGCACGATCCTCTCGACAGCCCGGGCCGATTTGCCCAGCCAAATGAATCGTCCCGCCAAGTCGGCCAGCTGCAGTGCGGGATCGGCGAAGGCCGGCGCAATAGTCAGGACGCCCGCGCCGGCCAGGCGCCATTGCAGAGCCGTCGCCGTGTCGTGGCCGGTCAGGCCCACGGTGCGTATGCCGGAGCCCGCCAGGGCCGTCAGCCGCCCCGCCAGCTCCGCGGCCGCCGGGTCGTTACGATCATGGACCACCGTCTGCACGTCGAGCCGCGTCCGGGCCAGTTCCGAATCCAGACGTCCCTGTTGCGGGACAGGATCCACCTTGCCCACCGGTATCCTCGCCACCGGTCCACCCGGCAGGGTGGGGAAGGTCCACGGCACGGCGCTGGTGCGGTCCAGGTCCCGGGCCGGGTCCAGGGCCGCGGCGGCATCCCGCAGACGACGATCGGTTTCCTGATCAACCTCGTTGCTTATCACCAGCAGGTGCAGCCGGTTCCAGGGCAGGGGCGCCACTTCGTATCCGTTCAATTCGCGGTAGAAATCCACGCTCACCCGATCGCGCACCAGGAGCAGATCCGCACCCGACGCCACCAGATCACGGGCATCGCCACCGGGCTGGACAGTAAACACGAGCTGCTTCCAACGGGGCGACCGCCGGTGGGACGGATGGGGACGGCAGACGATCTCCGGCAGCGGGGGCGGGGTGGACGCGCGCAGCCGGGCCGGCCCGCTGCCCACGGGCCAGGTCCAACCCGGTCGGTCAACGGCCACCGCCCAGGCGGGGTGGGCCAGCAGATGGGGCAGGGCGGTGTTGGGACGGGCGGGGCGGACTTCCAGGTGGTGCTCGTCCAGCACGCGGATTTGCAGGGGCAGCAGGTCCAGTCGGGTCGGCGTCCCGGGCAGGGTGCGGTTACGTCGCCAGGCCTCGTCAACCATCTGGGCGGTGATCGGCGTGCCATCCCAGAGGCGGGCGCCCTCGCGGAGAGTGAAGGTCCAGACGGCGGCAGCGTCGTCGCTTTCCCAAGCGATGGCCAGTCCCGGCGCCAGGCTGCCGTCGCAGGCGACTTCGACCAGGCCTTCATAGAGTTGGGCGAACACCAGTCGCTC
Organism: bacterium; assembly: GCA_003646045.1. Next base: position 5,496 of record QNDV01000081.1, on the reverse strand, counting down.
GCCGTCATTGCCGGGCAGGGGCGCGCGCGCGGGCCTGACACTGTCGGTTACCGCCACGACGAAAGAGCCGCCGCGGACCGTGACTTTTTCGTCGCCATCGCATTCCGGACGCTGGTCCGAGGGCTTGCCGTATTCGTCGGGCCACACCAGGTCAGGCGGCGCCTGGCCCATATCGTCGGATGTGCCGGGGCCACCGCCACCGCAACCGGCCAGCAGCAGGATAGCCGTGTAGGGCAGGATGTAGCGGGATCGCAGGTGGGAAACCAGGGTCAATTGAACTCTCCCGGAATGAACGGCCAGTCAATGGCGGGCATCGTACCATGGAATCGTCCGTCCCGTGAACAACCTGCGAGGTGTGAGGTTGGCGCCGGACATGCTAATCTCCTACCCCGTCCGGCGCGGAACTGTCCCGCCGACGCCACCCCGGAGATACGTCCGCATGAATCGCCCTGCCTGTCCGCGCTGTGACCACGTTCTGGGCTGGCCCGTCGCCCTGCGCCAGGTGTTCGGTTGGTCCCGGGCCGGCACGGCCATGTGGGGTGCCGTCTGTCCCGCCTGCGGCGCCGACCTGAAGGTGCCCAACGCGCGAATGCTGCTCATCGCGGCCTCGGGGATCTTCTTCGGCAGCCAGTCGTCGGTGGTGTTGCTGCTGGGTACGCCCTCGGCGGTAGTGTTCTGGACGGCCAAGGTGGGCCTGGTACTGTTCTGCTACTTCCTGGCGGTCCTGTTCATTTTCAAACTGGAGCCGGTAGCATGAACCCGATGCGTCCGCTGAAGACCATCGTGATGATCGTGCTGGTTGGCCTTGTCCTGACGGCCACGGCGGTGGCCATGGTGCCCGAGGACATTTTTTCCATGCGCCAGGTGGCGGTGGGCGATGTGTCCCCCGACGGTCGCTTCATGTTCTACAGCCTCACGGCCTGGGACGACGAGGCCGCCAGCCGGTCCACCACCATCTACCGGCGCGACCTGGCCAGCGGCGAGGATCTGCTGATTTTCACTCCCGAGGATCGGGCCGGCGGTCCGGTGTGGGGGCCCGACGGCCGCAAGGTGGCCTACCGACGCCGCACCGACGAGGGCGGCGAGATATGGCTGATGGCGGGCGACGGGGCCGAGCGGCGGCGCCTGGGCAGTGCCCCCGGGGCAGACGTGCTGCAGTGGTCTCCCGACGGAGAGACGGTGGCCTGGATCGCCGGCGCACAGGTGGGTTCCTACGACGGGAAACCGGGCGAGCGGGTGGTGGCCGACGACCTGGGTTATCGCCATCTCAACGCCGGTTACCGCGAAGGCGAGTTGGCCCAGCTTTTCATCATGGATCTGGACGACGGCCGGCCGCGGCAACTGGTGGCCGAACCCCTGGATGTGCGGGACCTGGCCTGGTCTCCCGACGGCAAACGAATAGCCTTTGCCGCCAAGGCCCGCCCGGACCTGGGCTGGAACCTGAACACCGATCTCTGGCTGGTCGACCGCAGTGGCGGCGAGCCGGTGCAGCTGACCACCAACCCGGGCCCGGATCAGGACCCGCGCTGGCTGGACGACGGCTCCCTGGCCTGGCTGCGCGCCACGGATCCGTTGTGGGAGAGCGGACCACGCACCATCAGCGTCATGGACCCGGACCGGGGCGACGCCGCACTCCTCAGTCACTATGGCTACGACAACTTTTTCTGGCGCTGGGAGACCGACGGCGAGGCCATCTACATCCTGGGCACCCGCCGTGGCACCATCGACCTGGTGCGCCTGGACGATGCGGGACCGGTGCACCTGACCGACGGTGGTCACGATTTCTGGAGCCTGCACCTGGCCGGCGGCAAGGCGGTGATGGCCGGCGCCGGGCAGTCCCTGCCCTCGGCCATCTTCACCCTGGAACTGGCGGGTCGGGACCAGGTGCCCATGACCGTTGTCGACCCCAACCGCGACTGGCTTCGCCGGGTGGGGCTGATCGAACCCGAGCCCTTCACCGTGGAAGTGGACGGTTCCACTGTCGAGGGCTGGTTCTTCAAACCGCCCGACCTGCACCCCGGTGACCGGGTGCCCCTGGTGCTGAGCATCCACGGCGGACCCGAGTGGATGTACGGCGGCTACTTCCTGCCCGAGTTCCACGTGCTGCCCCGCTTCGGCTACGGCGTGGTGATCTGCAATCCCGTCGGTAGCACGGGTTACGGTTTTCCATTCCAGGAGGCGGTGCGCGGCGACTGGATGGGCCGTCCCGCCCACGAGGTCATGGCGGCGGTGGACCTGGCTATCAAACAGGGTTGGGCCGATGCGGATCGCCTGGCGGTGATGGGTGGCAGTTACGGTGGTCACCTGGCGGCGGGTCTGACCACCCAGACGAACCGGTTCCGCGCCGCGGCGGTGGACCGCATGTTCCCCGAACCCGTGGCCTTCTGGGGCACCACGGACGAGAAGTGGTTCCCCGAGTGGGAGTGGATGGGTCGCCCCTGGGAAGCTGGTGCCAGGGAGATCTACGCCGCCAACAGCCCCTTCGAGGCGGTTTCACAGGTCACGACACCCACCCTCATCAGCCACGGCATGCGCGACTACCGCTGCCTGGTCGCCGGCGGGGAGATCTGGTTCTCGGCCCTGCAGGCCCTGGGCGTGCCCAGCCGCTTCATCCGCTTCGAGAACGAGGGCCACGGCATTCGCGGTCCGGCCAACCAGGTCTGGTACCTGAACCAGTTGCTGGCCTGGTTCGAACAGTACGTGCTGGAGGGCGACAGCCTTGAGTGAGGTCGCTACCCTGACCGTGACGCCGCTGAAGCGGGCGAGCCTGTGGCTGGCCGCCCTGGCCATGGTGCTGGTGATCGGGCTGAAGAGCCACGGTGCTCCGGCGGGACTGCCGGGCTGGCACGTCCTTGGTTGGCCGGTGCTGGTGGCGTCGCTGGTACTGGCCTGGCGCGCCGGGCCGGTGAACTGGTTTCGCAGCGTGGTGCTGTTCGCGTGGCTCATCGTTCTGCTTTTCGTGACCCGCATCGACGGCGATACGGGCGACGCCCACGTGCTGGAACTGGCGCTGAGCCTGGGCCTCGGCGTGCTGCTGGTGCCGGCACTGGTGGCGAAGTACTGGCTGCGCGAGCCCCTGGATTACAGCTGGTTCTCCGGGCGCTGGACCCTGCGCATGTGGCTGTGGCTACCCTTGGGCTTCGTGCTGGCCTACGGCTTCATGTGGTTGTACTTCAACGTGCTGACGCCGACGCTGCACCACAGCTGGCCCCTGCCGGCGGGTGACGAGGGCCGAACAGAGGCCATGTGGCGGCTGTTCTGGGGCTGCAATTTCGTCGGTGTGTGGGATGAGCTGGCCTTCGTCAATTTCGTCTTCGTGCTCACCCATCGGCACTTCCGCTTCGGCGAGTCGAACCTGGCCCAGGCCGTGTTTTTCACCAGCTTCCTGCACGAGATGGCCTTCGTGGGCTGGGGCCCCCTGGTGATCTATGGCTTCGCCCTGGTGCAGGGACTGACCTACAAGCGCACCGGGTCGTTGTTCTATATCGTGATCCTGCACCTGATGATCGATACGATTCTATTCTACATGATCGTCAACCGCTGGTATCCGGGCTGGGGGTGGCATCCGTGACAGGAAGATTCGGCAGGACGTTGGTGGTGGTCGCCCTGTTGTTGGCGACCATGCCCGCAGCAGCCCAGTATCAACTGGCAGAGGGTCTCGAGCTGGAACGCTACGATTCGGCCACTCGCACCCTCCATGCCGATGGCGACGTGCATGTGCTGAAGATTGACCCCGAGCTCTGGCGTCTGGATGTGCTGGTGGCCGGAGGCGACGACAAGGCGCGCCGACACCTGGACCAGTGGGGCGAGGACCACGGTCTGTACGCGGCCATCAACGCGGGGATGTTCCAGGCCGATGGTCACACCCACGTTGGCTTCTGCCAGGTGGGCGGTGAGGTGTTGAATCGCGCGCCCAACAGGTACCAGTCAGCCTTTGTCTGTGACCCGCTGGATCCTGACGACCCGATCTTTGCCATCATCGACCTGGACGAAGTGCCCCTGCAGGACCTGCGCCGACAGTACCGCACCGTGGTCCAGAACCTGCGACTGATCAAGCACGACGGCCGCAACCGCTGGTCGCCCACGCGCAAGCGCTGGCGCGAGGCCGCTTTGGCCGAGGATCGCCGGGGCCGCGCCCTGTTCATTCTCTGCACCCGCGCCCTGTCCATGCACGAGTTCAACGAGCTGGTGCTGGCCCTGCCCCTGGACGTGGTGGCGGCCCAGCATCTGGAGGGCAACGCCACCGCTGGTTTGTGGGTGGGCCTGCTGCCCAGCGGCTACGCCTCGGGGATCGACGCCACGGGCAAGGTGCCCAACGTCCTGGGTATCCGCCCGCGTGTGAAAGGGACCACGGTCGAATGAAGAATGTCCTGCTCATCGTGGTGGACACCCTCAGGCCGGACCATCTGGGCTGCTACGGCTACGACCGCGACACCTCGCCACGCCTGGACAACCTGGCTGCCCAGGGCCTGCGCCTGGATGCCATGTGGTCCGCCTCCAACTTCACGGCACCAGCCTTCACGTCGCTTTTCAGTGGCCTGTATCCCCACGAGCACGGCGTCTTCGAGTTCACGCGCAAGGCCACGGCGTCGGCCGTCTATACCGCCCTCGAGGAGGCGGGTGTGCGCACCGGGGGCGTGGTGGCGTTCCGTTTCCTCAAGAACCTGCTGGCCGATATCTGGGGTGGGATCGAGGCGGTCACCGACGAGCGCAGTTTCGACTACGCCAAGTATCTGCCCGAGGCCGTCACCTCCGGCGCCGTGGATTGGTTGCGGGCCCACGGTGAAAACGGGCCGTTCTGCCTGTTCGTCCACTATGACGGTCCCCATATGCCCTACCGCCTGCCCGACAGCCACGCCTCGCGGTTCGACCGGGTGCCTGTGGACGAGGTGGACCCCGAGCTGGTGGCGGCTCTATTTCCCCAGGACCAGGAGCGATTGCCGGCGGGAACCTGGGGGCAGACATCCTCGCTGTTCAAGCTGCTGGACGATATCGACTGGGGGCGCCGGCGCCTGGACGATGCCACCCGCGACTGGATCATCGACAAGTACGACGCTTCCATCCGCTACAACGACGAGGCCATCGGCGGGCTGTTGGACGAGCTGGACAACCTGCACCTGACCGACGACACGGTGGTCTGTGTGCTGTCGGATCACGGCGAGGCTTTTCTCGAACACGGCAGCATCGCCCACGGCGGTGTGCACCTGTACGAAGAGGTAATCCGCACCGTGGGCCTGGTGCGTGATCCGGGACAGCCGGGCGATGCCGGCCGGTCCCTGGCCCGGCCCACCAGCCATGTGGACGTGTTGCCGGCATTGATGCGGCGGGCGGGCATGTTGCCGGCCACCGGAGCCGCGGATCCCTGGGCGGCCGATGCTCCTGATCGTCCGGTCTTCTGCGAGGGCAAGGCCCGCACGGCGGTGCGTCTGGGCGACCTGAAGCTGACCCGGGCCCTGCCCAATCCGGCCCTCGATCGCGGCCAGCGCTGGCGTACGT
>QNDV01000080.1 GCA_003646045.1 bacterium | reverse complement strand
TATCCCAACCCCGTGACCCGTGAGGCGCTGGCGGAATTCGACCAGCAATTCCCCTCGCTGCTTGACGCCACGGGATCACAGATCGCCTTCACCAATCTGCCCCTGGCGTCCAATACCATCTCCATCTACACCGCCGCCGGCGATCTGGTGGACGCCTTCATGCACGACGGCTCCACCGATGGGGGCACGGTCATGTGGAATCTCATGTCCCGCAACGGACAGGAAATCGTCAGCGGGATCTACCTGTATTCCGTGGAAACCCACGACCCGCAGTTCGCGGACTTCGTGGGGCGCTTCGTGGTGGTCTGGTAGGCGGCTATTCGACCTGGGCAACCTTGATGAGATTCGTGGTTCCCGGCACGTGCAACGGCAGGCCTGCGGTCAGGACCACCGCGTCACCCCGCTTGACGTAGCCACCCTCGCTGGCCGCCTCGATGGCACTGATCTCCATCTCCTCGGCGTTGAGGGCCGGCTGGGTTACCACCGGCACCGCACCGAAGACCAGGGCCAGACGCCGGGCGGTCTTGCGCTTGGGAGTCAGGGCCAACAGGGTCTGGCAGGGGCGGTAACTGGCCACCAGACAGGTGGTGCTGCCACTGCTGGTGCAGGTGATGATGGCGGCGGCCTCGATGTCGGCGGCCATCTGCACCGCGGTGTGGGACACGGCCTGCGCGAAAGTCATCTTGTCGTCGGTGTCGGTGCGGCGTTGGCTCCGGCGCACGGCCGCGCATTGGCTTTCGGTATCCTGCGCCACCAGCGTCATGACCCGCACTGCCTCCACCGGGTATTGCCCCATGGCTGTTTCCTCGGACAGCATGATGGCGTCGGTGCCATCGAAAATGGCGTTGGCCACGTCGGTGACCTCGGCCCGGGTGGGCCGCGGATTCTCCACCATGGACTTTAGCATCTGGGTGGCGGTGATCACCGGCTTGGCGGCGGCATTAGCCTTGGCGATGAGCATCTTCTGGGCGCGTGGCACCTGCTCGAGGGGGATTTCCACGCCCAGGTCACCGCGGGCCACCATCAGTCCGTCGGCCGCAGCCAGAATCTCGTCGATGTCCTCGAGGGCCTCGAACTTCTCGATCTTGGCAATGAGCGGCGTGTCCTTGCCCGCGGCCGCGATCAGTTCCTTGGTATCGCGCACATCCTGCGCATTGCGCACGAAACTCAGGGCGACCCAGTCCACACCCTGCTCCAGCCCGAAGGCCAGGTCTGCCCGATCCTTGTCCGACAGGATGGGCGGGTCGATGCTGCGGTCGGGCAGGTTGATGCCCTTGTGGCTGCCCAACTCGCCGCCGTAGACCACGCGGCAACGCGCATCGGTATCATCCGCGGCCACGACTTCGAGCTGCATGGTGCCGTCGGCCAGCAACACGGTATCGCCGGGCTCGAGGCAATGGGGCAACCCGGCCCAGGTCAGGCCCACTTCGCTGGCGTCGCCCGGCACGTCACGACTCGTCAGGGTGATCTCCGCGCCCTTCACCAGCTCCACCGGCCCGTCGGCCAGGTCACCGGTCCTGATCTTGGGTCCCGCCAAATCCTGGAGGATGGCGATATGCCGGTCCTTCTGCTCGGCCACGGTGCGGATGGATGCCACGAGTTCGGCATGCTCGGCGTGGGTACCGTGGGAAAAGTTCAGGCGGCACACGTCCATACCGGCGTCCATGAGCTGTCCAAGAACCTCCGGGTCCCGAGTCGCGGGACCGATGGTGCAGACAATCTTGGTCTTGGTCCTCATGGCGCGCTTCCCCTCGTACTGAAATCAGTCCAGAAAAAAGTCGGTCTGCAACGGTGTGCCCGGCTTGACGGCGTACTTGTCCAGGTCGGTGACACCTTCCTCGATCAGGATATCTTCGTCTGTTGTGAAGTTTCCTGTATAGACGTTGCTGTCCCGGGTCAAGACGGCGTGGGCCGCGTCGCCCATCACCGCCGGCTCACGGCTGGCGTTGACCATGGCCTCGCCACCCAGCAGGTTGCGCACCGCGGCGGTGGCCACGGTGGTTTTCGGCCATAGCGCGTTGAAAGCCACTCCCCGGTCGGCGAACTCGGCGCTCATCCCCAGCACCCACACGCTCATGGCGTACTTGGCCAGGCTGTAGGCGCCGAAGTCCTTGAACCACTTGGCATCCATGTTCAGCGGCGGTGCGATGTTCAGGACGTGCGGGTTGTCGCCCTTCAGCAGATGGGGCAGGCATTCGCGGGTCATGAGCCAGCTGCCGCGGGCGTTGATACCGTGCATGCGGTCGAACATCTTGGTGGTGGTTTCGAGGGTACCGCTGATGCCCAGGGCGCTGGCGTTGTTGACCAGGATGTCCAGGCCTCCGAAACGCTCCACTGCAGCGGCAACGGCGGCCGTGATTTCGTCCTCGAATCGCAGGTCGGTCTTGACGGCCAAGGCCTGGCCGCCGGCCTGTTCGCACTCCGCGGCCGCCTCACCGATGGTGCCAGGCAGCTTGGCGTGCTCGGTGGTGGTCTTGGCGCAGATCACCACGTTGGCGCCGTCCCGGGCGGCACGCAGGGCGATGGCCCGGCCGATGCCGCGGCTGCCGCCGGTGACCAGGAGGGTCTTGCCGGCCAGGGTGCGGGGAGTGGACATGGAGTGGGTCCTTTCGGGGGCGGAACGCCGGGGTGGCCAGATGTCGTGGTCAGTAACGCCCGCCGGCGGGAATGATGTCAAGAGTCGGCGGGATGGCGGGCAACCCACTGCTTGACCGTATCGTGTACCATGCGGTACTGAGAACGAATCAGGACAAGACTCATCCCGACCAATTGGAAGGCCGGATATGAACAAGATGCGCATCGCGATCCTTCTGCTCAATGCCGGCCGGGGCAGCGGCGAAGTCGCCCGTCAGCAGGCTCGTTACCTGGTATCGAGCGGCTGCCGGGTCACCTTCATGCACCCGGGAGTGGGCGACGGCGTGCCGGGCGCGGATAATCGGGATATCGAGCTGCATACCTCGATCATCCCTGTCCACGAGAACCTGCCGTCGGCGGGCAGCGAGCAGGAGCAGGTGGCCCGCATGCCCCACGAGCGAGTCCTGCGCTACCTGGCGGACTACGAACGCGCCCTCGAGTCGGTCATCGGCGAGGTGGATATCGTCCTCGGGCATCACGCCAACATCAGCGCCATCGCCACGGCCAACATCGCCCGGCGCGCGGGTAGGCCCTACGCCCTTTTCCTGCACGGCACGGGCATCGAACCGCGCCACGAGGGCCTGTATGACGACGTGACCTGGACCATGATCAAGGATGCGGTGGAAGGCGCCGACGGTGTGCTGGTTACCACCGACTACGTGCGCGACAGCCTGGTCCGCAAGGTCGTCGACGTTCCGCTGGAGCGCTTCATCGTGCTGCCCTGCGGCATCGACATCGACGAGTTCCGGCCCGGCGCCGACACGGCGGTTCTGGACAAGTACGACCTGCCCCCGCGGTACGTCATCTGTCCCGGGGCGCTGACCGCGGCCAAGGGGCCGCAGAACGTGGTGGCGGCGTCCGGGGAGTATGCCGATCTGGCGCCGACGGTCTTCATTGGCGGCGGCGAACTGCGCGACGAACTGGAAACCTCCCTGGGTGAGCGCGGCCGCCTGCTGGGGTTCGTGCCCGCCGCGGACAAGGCGGCCCTCATCCGCAGTGCCACCATCCTGACGGCGGCGCCCCGGAAGAAGGAACACTTCGGCATCATCTACGCCGAGGCCCTGGCCGCCGGCACACCGCCGGTGGCGTACGAGGGTGGCGGCGTCTCGTCCATCATCACCGAGGGCACGGGCGTTCTCACCGAGCGCAACCCGCAGGAACTTGGGCGGGCCATTCGCGGGTTGCTGGAGGATCCGGAACGACTGGCGGAGATGGCACGGGCCGGGCGGCAGCGGGCGGAAGAGAACTACTCGTTTGTCGATTTGGGGCAGAAGCTGGAAGAGTGGTTGGAGGGCTTGAGAAGGTAGTGCAGGCTGGTTGGCTGCGGGGGTCGCGAGGGGTTGGTGTTCCGGATCACCGCAACCGTCGCGAATGGGCACGGGCCTGACAGGTATCCACATGCAGGTTTAATTTCCCTCAAGTGGCTGTTTAGCAGTCGGTTATGCCAATATTAAAGCCGCGGCACACCCCTTGCCATTCCCAGGCGACAACATGAATTCCCGCACCCCACAAGGAGGCCCGATATGTTCACCCCCCGCACCCCGCGCACCGGCGCCGGCCTGCTGGCCCTCGCTGCGCTGATGTTCCTGCTGGCGCTGAATCTGGGCGGTTGCTCGGACGACGACAACTCGCCCACCGCCACGCCCGGCACCCAGGCCCCGGCCCTGCCGAACCCCGAACTGCTGACTTTCGATTTCGACTTCTTCGACGGTGCCGAGACCCTCGCCCGGAACGGCGAGAAAAGCGGCGACAACAACCACGACAACTTCGTCAACGCCTACCTGCGGGCGGTGGTCCTCGAAGCCATGGCCCAGCTGACCCTGGCCGGCCCCGTGGGCGCCTTCTCCCTGGCACTCCACGCCGTGCCCGAGGCCCAGGACGATGGCGCCTGGATCTGGACCTACGACTGGAACGACTACAAGTATCCCGTGCGCCTCGCCCTGCGCGGCCTGCCCGCCGGTGACCATGTGCGGTGGGAGCTGCGGGTCGGTGACCAGAACGGACCGCCCACCGCCTTGTGGTTCGAGGGTTCGACCAATGGCGACGGCTCCGAGGGGCACTGGCTCTTCCACGACCTGGATGATCCGGCACAGTCGATCTGCGGCGAGATCTCCTGGGGTGGTGGTCTGACCGGCAACCACCTGGAGTTCGTCAGCCGCGAGGACGGCAGCGTCGGTGACACCCTGCGGTTCACCGACGCCGACCCGGACTTCAGCGTCGAGTTCATGCCCGGTGATGAGAGCGAACTGTGGTTCATCCGCTGGCACAACGATGGCACCGGCAGTCTGCGCGTACCGGACTACAACGGCGGCGCGGAGGCCTGCTGGGACCGGTGGCAGGAGAATGTGGAATGTGAGTAGGTAGAATCGCAGTGCAAATATGTGGGTGGCGGGTCGCCGGGTGGTGGCCCGCTGCTATCTGTTTATATAGCTTCATCATACCTTGGATTCCCAGCACCGCAGCTGAGATTTCCGTTGATTTGTATACAATCCCCGGGATACAATCGAACAAGCATTTTCATTGACATCATAGGGGCGTCCTGACAGAGGTGTTCTAGATTGGAGAACGGCATGAGAAACCTCGCTATTGTATTCTTGATGGCTATTGCTCTTGGTTCAACAGCCGCCGAGTACGTAGTTGATTCTTCTGGATCAGCTGACTACGTCACAATTCAATCCGCACTGGACGTCGCGGGGGTGGGGGACATCGTCACAGTAAACATGGGTACATATGTCGAAAACCTAACGATGGCCAGCGGTGTGACCCTGCAGAGTGCCTCAGGAAGCGCGGCAACAGTCATCGACGGTGAAGGATACATCTGAATCAACTGCGAACAGTGTGAGTCCGGTACCGTGATTAACGGTTTCACCATCACACGGGGAGGCAGCTATACCGGTGGTGGTGTCCGTGTCTTTGACAACTCTGACGTTGAGATATACGACAATATCTTTTTAGCCAACGTAACCGACTTCGAGGGCGCAGGTATCACTGTGCAGCGCATGTCCCGTTCCTTCATCCACGACAACGAGTTCCGCAACAATGTGTCATTCCGCACATCAGCCATTACTGTAATCGTCAATTCGTCAGCCCAAATCACGGGAAATTTCTTCCTGAGGAATCGTAGCGCAGACCTTGCCTCATGTATCGGTGTCAACGCATCGAGTGTCGATATCGGCTGGAACCGTTTCGTTGACAACCATTCCGGAAACCACGGAGGAACTATCGATCCGTACAACTCGAGTGCAACGATCTATAACAACACTTTCATAAGAAATCTGTCGCCGTCCGGTGCATCCTGCATTCGATCGACAGGTTCTGTTTCGGCCCACAACAATTTGTTCGCACACAACGGTGGACCAGCTGTCAGTTTGGCCGATTGCACAGGCTTCTCCTGTAACTATTTCTATGATAACATCCAGGATGTTGGCTCTGGCTGCGACCCGATTGGTGTGAACGGCAACCTGAACATCGACACCATGGTCTGTAATCCGGGCGCAAATAATTGCGCGGTCTCCATGCATTCCCCATGTTTGACTGGTCCGTGCGGGCTGGTCGGAGTGAATCCCGAATACGGTTGCATAGATGATGTCGTACCGTCAGAGCCCACGAGTTGGGGATCCCTGAAGGCCCTTTATGGCTGAACTTAGTCCGGCGGGGTTACGGGGGCCTTGGTAGTTCCCGTAACCCAGGACTAGTCGATACCATGAAGAAGCTGATTGCCCGTTCCGGCAAAAAACTCCTGGAAAAATCGATGTTCGCGGCGCGCCGTGTCCTCGTGGACAAGTGTCTCGACCCAGAGCGTGACACAACTATCATCTCCTGGGCAACCTACAGTCCGTGGCTGCTCGACAAGGCATTCCTGGAGTGCCATGCCCTGATCAAACCATTCACCCTGGTCGATCACCTGAGGTGCTATGAACTTTGGCACTTGCTGGGTCAAACTGAGGGCCTGGAGGGCGACATCCTCGAAGTGGGGGCCTGGCGTGGGGGTACGGGCGGCCTGTTGGCCAGCCGTGCACGAGACCTGGAATTCTCGTCAACCGTGTTCCTGTGTGACACCTTCACGGGCGTCGTCAAGACGGGCAAGGAGGACAAGTCATACAGCGGCGGCGAACACAGTGACACTTCGGTACCCGTCGTTGAAGGACTCATGAAACGCCTCAAAGTCGATAACGTTTCTATTCTCCGTGGTATTTTCCCCGAGGACACGGGCGATTCCATTGCCGATCGCACGTTTCGGTTCTGCCATATCGATGTGGATGTCTACCAGTCAGGCAAGGGGGTTTTGGACTGGGTGTGGCCGCGTCTGGCGATCGGCGCCATCGTGGTTTTCGACGATTTCGGGTTTCCCAGCACGAGGGGAATCGCACAACTGGTCCACGAGGAAGAAGTACGTTCGGATCTCGTCTGCGTGCAGAACATCAACGGTCACGCGATCTTCATTAAGAAGTCCTGATACAGGAACACCGAACCAGCTCAGAACCATACCAATACCCCCACCCCCACACGCCACCCGAAGTGCGACGTTTTCACGCTCCAGTCCTGCCCGCCATCGTCCTTCACTTCGATGAAGTTGGTGAAGTTCGCCACTCCTTCGAGCTCCAGGGAGAACCGGCTCGATAGCCGCACCTGTACCCCTGCACCCGCCACCGTGGCTGTTCCGATGGCTGTGGTTTGACCGCCACCGTCCGGCTGGTTCAGCACCACGGCGCCAACCCCGAAGCCTCCGCGCAGGAAGGGCTGCAGCGTCGCGCGCTCCCGGAACAGTACTGTCCCGACGAGCAGCCCTTCGGTATCGCGCAGCTTCTCGGACAGGCCGGCCAGGTCATGCTCCGTCACGGCCACCTGCAGACCCAGCAGGAAACGCCCGCCGAACCGATGGCCCACCATGAATCCGACACCGCGGCCCCGCTCATCCACCTCCGCGGGTGGCAGACCGGGCCGGCCGAACACGTCCCACCGATCGCGGGCGCCGCCGGTCCACTGCCAGCCCGCGTACCAGCCGCGCAGCCTGACGCCCTCGGCGGGCGGATTCTGTGCCCCCGCCTCAGCCGCCAACGCCAGCGCCAGCAACGCGCACACCAGTATGCCGACCCGCCGTCTCACGCGTCATCCCCCCCGGCACTATGACTGTGTCCCAGCCCGTAGGCCTGGATCTTCTTGTGCAGGTTCGTCCGGTCGATTCCCAGCAGTCGCGCGGCCTGGGATACGTTGCCCTCGGCCTCGTCCAGTGCCGCGGTGATGCACCCCTTCTCGAATTCCTGCCGCGCCGCCACCAGTCCTCCGGCTGCCTGCACCGCCGCCGGATCCTGGGCCACTGTCACATTCGCTGTTCCGGCGCCCCCGCCGGGCAAATCCTCTCCAACTCCGCACCGCGTCAGGTCCTGGGGCCCGATGGCTGCGCCGCGACTCAGGATCGCCAGACGCTCCACCGCGTTGCCCAGCTCGCGGATATTGCCGGGCCAGGGCATGGCCTGCAGCAATTGCAACGAATCGCCGGTGAAGCGCCGCTCC
>QNDV01000079.1 GCA_003646045.1 bacterium | reverse complement strand
TGACGAGCTTGGCCAGCATGGGGTCGTAGTGGATGGGCACGTCCGAACCCTCGTACACTCCCGTGTCGAGCCTCACACCGGGCCCCTGGGGGACCACCATTGATTCGATATGGCCGATGCTCGGGGCAAACCCCCGGGCCGGGTCCTCGGCGTAGAGACGGAACTCCAGGGACCAGCCCCGTTGTACCAGATCCTCCTGGCGATAGCAGAGACCCTCGCCCTGGGCGATCAGGACCATGGCCCGGACCAGATCCGTGGCCGTGACCATTTCGGTGACCGGATGTTCCACCTGCAGGCGCGTATTCATCTCCAGGAAGTAGAACGTGCCGTCCGGAGCGAGAATGAATTCCACCGTACCGGCACCCCGGTAGTTCACGGCTTTGGCGGTTTGCACCGCCGCTTCGCAGATCTCCCCGCGCAGTTCGGGTGTCAGGGAGGGGGAGGGGCTTTCCTCGATCACCTTCTGGTGACGCCGCTGCACCGAGCACTCCCGCTCGAAAACATGGATGGCCTTGCCCGTGCCGTCGCCAAGTATCTGCACCTCGATGTGCTTCGGGTTCTCGATGTACTTCTCGAGAAAAACGGCGTCGTTGGCAAAACTGGCACCGGCCTCGCCCTTGGTCTGGCGCAGGGCAGCGGGCATTTCGTCGGCCGCGCGCACGATCCGCATACCCTTGCCGCCACCGCCGGCCGAGGCCTTGAGCAGGACCGGATACCCGATGGTTGCCGCGATACGAACAGCCTCGTCGGGGTCGGTCACTGCTTCCTCGGTGCCCGGGACCACCGGTACGCCGGCCTTGATCATGTGCCGCCGGGCGGACAGCTTGTCACCCATGACTTCCATGGTTTCGGCGGTGGGGCCGATGAAGACCAGCCCGGCCTCCTCCACCGCCCGCGCGAAGGGACCGTTCTCCGACAGGAAGCCATAACCGGGGTGGATGGCGCCGGCACCGGTGCGCAGGGCCGCCTCGATGACGCGCTCGCCCCGCAGGTAGCTTTCGGCAGCGGGCGCCGGGCCGATCCGCACCGCTTCGTCGGCCATCAGCACGTGCAGGGCGGTACGATCCACGTCCGAATGGACGGCCACCGTGCCCAGGCCCATTTCCTTCAGTCCCTGGATGATGCGTACCGCGATTTCGCCGCGATTGGCCACCAGTACCTTGTCGAATTTCTTCTGCGCCACTTTGTGCTCCTACAGGGGGATGTTGCCGTGCTTCTTGGGGGGCAGGGTCTGTTTCTTGTTACGCAGGTTGCCCAGGGCCCTGATCAATTCGCGTCGCGTGTCGGCGGGTTCGATTACGTCGTCCAGATAGCCCAGCCCGGCCGCGATGAAAGGATTGGCGTAGGTCTCGTTGTACTCGTCAATCAGTTCCCGGCGCACGGCGTCGGAGTCCTTGGCCTCTGCCAGCTTGTTGCGGTAAAGGATATTCACGGCACCCTCGGAACCCATGACCGCCAGTTCCGCCCCGGGCCAGGCCACGTTCCAGTCGGCCCGGATATGCTTGCTGTTCATGACGTCGTAGGCACCGCCGTACGCCTTGCGGGTGATAACCGTCAGTTTGGGTACCGTGGCCTCGCAGAAAGCGAACAGGAGCTTGGCGCCGTGCTTGATGATGCCGCCGTACTCCTGTTCCGTACCGGGCAGGAAGCCGGGTACATCCTCGAAAACCACCAGGGGTACGTTGAAGCAGTCGCAGGTGCGGACGAAACGCGCCGCCTTCATGCTCGAGGCGATGTCCAGTACTCCGGCCTGGAACTTGGGTTGGTTGGCCACGATGCCTACGGACTGGCCGTCCAGACGCGCGAAGCCACAGATGATGTTCTGGGCGTGGCGTGGTTGCACTTCCAGGAAGTCGCCTTCGTCCACCACCAGGCGAATCACTTCCTGCATGTCGTAGGGTTTGCGGTTGTCGTCGGGAACCACGGAGTTGAGTTTTTCCTCGCGGCGGTCCGGTGTATCGGTCGGCACCATCCGCGGTGCTTCTTCCAGGTTGTTCTGGGGCAGGAAGCCCAGCAGGCGACGAGTCATCAGCAGGCAGTCCTGGTCGCTGGCCGCCATGAAGTGTGCCACGCCGCTGCGGGTCGAATGGGTGTCGGCGCCACCGAGTTCCTCGAAGGTCACATCCTCGTTGGTGACCATCTTGATGACGTTGGGGCCGGTGACGAACATGTAACTCGTCTGGTCAACCATCAGGGTGAAATCCGTGATGGCCGGAGAGTATACGGCGCCGCCGGCGCAGGGGCCGAGGATGGCGGAGATCTGCGGTACAACCCCCGAGGCCATGGTGTTGCGCCAGAATATCTCGGCGTAGCCGGCCAGGGAGCGCACGCCCTCCTGGATACGGGCGCCGCCGCTGTCGTTCAAACCGATGACCGGACAACCGTTCTCCAGCGCCAGGTCCATCAGACGACAGATCTTCAGGGCGTTGGCTTCACTCATGGAGCCGCCAAAGACCGTGAAGTCCTGGGCGAATACATATACCTGGCGGCCATCGATGCGGCCCACTCCGGTGACCATGCCGTCACCCACGGGCCGGTTGGCGTCCATCCCCATCTCGTGGCTGCGGTGGCGCACGAAGACACCTGTCTCCTGGAAACTGTCCTCGTCCACCAGCAGGTGGATTCGTTCGCGGGCAGTGAGGCGGCCCTTGGCGTGGATCTTCTCTATGCGTTCCGAACCGCCGCCGGCCAGTGCTTTCGTACGCAGTTCATTGAGGCGCGCTAGATTCTCTCGAAAGGACTGGGTCATGCTTGATTCCCCTGGGTCGGACTTTGATATCCGGGTCGGATCCGGGTGCGGCGCCGAGCGGCGCGGAAACGCGCGCAGTTTAGCAGAAAAGCAGCCTTCAAAAACAGGAAAATACATGATGGGAGATCAGCTGGTCCGACGGCGTGTATTACGGCAGCGTCGTCATCGGCCCATTAGCCCCGGCCCGCGCGCCGCTTGGGGGCGACACGGTGGATCATGGACAGGAGGTCGCGGTGACTGCCGGGCTTGAGCAGGAACTCGGTGACACCTGCTTCGCGGGCCTGCTGTTCATTGAAGCTGTCCCGGAAACCGGTGCAGAGGATTACCGGCACGGACGGACGGATGTCACGCAGGCGACGGGTCAGGCGGACCCCCGACATATGGGGCATTATCTGATCCGTCACGACCACGTCGATATCATCGGGCGCCCGTGCGAACTCGGCCAGGGCATGTCGCGGATCCGTATGGACATTGACCTTGCAACCGAGGCGCCGCAGTCCGGCACCCAGGACGTGGGCGACCATTTCGTCATCGTCCACCACCAGGACCCGGTGTCCCGGGAGGGCCGTCTTATCGGCCGGTTTCTCTTCCGAGATGAAGGGGACGACCTCGGGTACCGACGCCAGCGGGGGCACAGTATCGGTGCTGGCCGACCAGGCGATCATGGGGAAGTAGATGTCGAAGCGGGTGCCGATCCCGGGCTCGCTGGTGGTAATGGTGGCCCCGTCGTGGTCACGCAGGATCCGGCAGACGGTGGTCAGGCCGATTCCCATCTGGGCCTGCTCGGCCGC
Source organism: bacterium (assembly GCA_003646045.1). The sequence goes on along the minus strand of QNDV01000079.1, from coordinate 4,696 downwards.
TTCGCTGAAGTAGGAATCGAAGACCCGATTGAGGGTGGCGGCATCCATGCCGTGGCCGTCGTCACTAACCGACAGCAGGGCATAGCGACCAGGTGAAAGGTCTCGCGGTATGGCCCGTTGGACCGTGGTGATCTGTTCTTCCCGCAGGGACACATCGATGACACCCTTCTCGGCCCGGGCGGCACCGACGGCATTGCTGGCCAGGTTCATGAGTACCTGCTGGACACCGGTGGTGGAAGCCAGAACCGAACCCACCGGTTGCAGGTTCTCACGGATCTCCACCGTGGAGGGCAGGATATCCCGCAGCAACTTGAGAGTGTCGCGCACGACAGGCTCGAGGTCGGTGGGCTTGCGGGCACGGTCGGCTCGCCGGTAGAGGTCACTGACCTCGGCTACGAGTTCCCCTGCCAGTGATCCGGCCTTCATGACCTTGGCGAATTCCTCGCGTACCGGATGGTCCTGTGGCAGGGACTGGGCTCCCATGCGGGCGTGGCCCAGTATCACCGCAAAGAGATTGTTGAGGTTGTGGACCAGGCTGCCGGCCAGAACCCCCACCGCCTCCATGCGACGGGCCTGCAACAGATGGTTCTCCAAGGCTATGTAGCGGCGTCTCAGTTTCTCTATCTTGCGCAGATGGTCCTTTTCACGCCTGCGCATACTAAACCACATCACCGCCGCAACGAATGCGATCGCGGTGGCAAGAACCAGCGCCAGCGACATGCTCAGAACCGTCGACACGGCTTGATAAACCTCCGGATATGGACCGAGGTCATGATTGTTTGACGAAGCTGTTTCATCCCCACTTATGTATCAGTTTGCCTTATTTCGGGCTGATTTACAACCAATATCGGTAGGAAAGTGTGTCAACGGCAAGGGAAAGGCCCGCCGTTTGGCGGGCCTTTCCGAGGCAGTGAGAAGCCAATATCAGCGATAGAGGGCCTTTACCGTGCTGAAACTGATAGTGTCGTTGGGCACGGTGCAATTTACCGGGCTCAAACCATCAACGTATGGGTGGTGCATGTAAGTCCCGTTGACTTCATACCAGATACCCAACGCGTTGTTGTAGCACTGACCCATCATCACTTGACCCGTGTCATACCAGAAGTCGTCCAGCAGCAGGGGTGTCCCATCCTCGCAGAGGGTGGTCCATTGGCCATTGCCATTGGGCAGCGACGTAACCTGCATGCCGTCCTGGATGAGGATCACGCAGCTTTCCCAGGGCTCGGGGTCCGCCGTCAGGTCGGCTGCGGTCACGATGGTCGGCGCGGGGACTGCCGTGCTTCCCATATAGAGGGCCGAGCCGTAGAGCCCGGCAAACTCGACATTGATACGGGTCAGGCCGTTGTGCTCCTCGTACACACCGCAAAGCGCCACGATGTCTCCGGGAACCAGATCAAAGGCGACAGTGCCCATATGCACATAGATACCGTCCCAGGCCGCAGGCGTGGTGACGTAATAGTCCGCCACGAAAAAACCGTCGGGCAGGACGGCGGTGACGATGCCGCGCGGGGTACACAGCGACCCACCGTCAGTCAGGCCGATGCCGTGCTGGATATCGTAGACCGGGGTGTTCTGGGCGAGAGCACCGGAGGCCAGCAGCAGGACAAAGATCGCGATAACCAGTTTCTTCATGAAGTCCCCTCCGCAGCGTTTAGGTTGATCCATTCCCGTCCCCACGGGTTTGGCGGTAAATCCATGGCAATGCAACCGACCCGCATCAGGCTAGTCTCAAGTAGGTAGCGGGTGAATCTCTAGATTACACGTCAAGGAACCTATCATCAACTCCGGCGGGGTGTAAAGCCAAAAATATTCCAATGGGCTGGTTTTTGGTGGGGTTGACCTGTTTTTTGCGATTCGCCCGTTGGTCGTGTCGTACCGGATCGGGGTGGTCCGGCCCGACCGGGGCTGCTATTGTTCGCCGGTATGGAATTCCGGCTTCTCCAGCGAAAGGAACCTCCGGCATGAGCTACGAACATCTTCTGATCGTCCGTGACGGCCGGGTGGCCACCGTCACGGTGAACCGACCCGACAAGATGAATGCGCTGAACACGGGGATCGTTGCCGATCTCGCGGACTGCTTCGCTGTCCTGGGCGCCGACGAGGATGTGGGCGCGGTGGTTCTGACCGGCAGCGGAGAGAAGGCCTTCGTCGCCGGGGCGGATATAGGTGAACTGGCGGAATTGGACGCCGTGGGGGCGGAGCGAATGGCTCTGAAAGGCCAGGCCATGGTCGATACCATCGCAAACCTGGACAAGCCGGAGATTGCCGCGGTGCACGGTTTCGCCTTGGGCGGCGGCTGTGAACTGGCCATGGCCTGCACTTTTCGTTACGCCGCGGAGGGTGCCCGCCTGGGGCTGCCCGAAACCGGACTGGGCTTGATTCCGGGTTACGGAGGCACCCAGCGTCTGGCGCGCCTCGTGGGGCGGGGGCGGGCACTGGAGATGATACTCTCGGGTGACATGATCGACGCCGAGACCGCGTTCCGGTTGGGTCTGGTCAACAGGATCTGCCCTGCCGGGGAGTTGCTGGAAACAGCACAGGGGGTGGCGGCCAAACTGGCGGCCAAATCCCCGTTGGCTCTTTCCGCGGCCCTGCGCGCGGTGAACGGGGGACTCGAACTGGGCCAGGCTGACGGCTGCCGCCTGGAAGCATCAATCTTCGGCGTCTGTGCGTCGTCTCAGGACGCCAGCGAGGGATGCCAGGCCTTCCTGGAGAAACGCAAGCCTGAATTCAAGGGCAAGTAGGAACCGACCGGAATATATGACATTATGAGTCCGGAATATTGGCGGCGGCGGGTCCCAAGTTTTCTTTGGCGGCACGCTGCCGGCTACTATCTTTGGTGACGTAATCCGTCGTCACCACAACTGCACGAGGGGATTCCCAATGACATCCGACACCACGGTCGACGTGCCCTTCATGGAGGTCAACGCCGAGTTGTGCAAAGGCTGCCAGCTTTGCCTGGGCGTCTGCCCCAAGAGCGTGATCGCCATCAGTGAGAAGCTCAACACGGCCAGTTACCATCCGGCCTACTACACGGGCGCCGACTGCACGGGCTGCGGCCTCTGCTTCTACGCCTGCCCGGAGCCGGGCGCCATCAAGGTCATCAAGCCGTAAGGCGCACACAAGCCGATAGGAGTAAGGTCCATGGCCAGACAATTCATGAAGGGGAACGATGCCATCATCGTGGGCGCCCTGGCGGCAGGCTGCCGAGCCTACTACGGCTACCCCATCACGCCGGCGAGTGAGATCGCCCATGCCGCCGCCCTGCATTTTCCGGCCCTCGGCGGCGCGTTCATCCAGGCCGAGAGCGAAGTCTCGGCCATCAACATGGTCTACGGAACGGCCGGCATGGGCATCCGCACCATGACCGCGTCCTCGAGCCCCGGCTTCAGCCTGAAGCAGGAGGGCCTGTCGTATGCCGCCGGTGCCGAACTACCCTGCGTGGTGGTCAACATCGTGCGCGGCGGCCCGGGTCTGGGCAATATCGCCCCTGAGCAGGCAGACTACTTCCAGATCACCAAGGGTGGCGGGCACGGCAACTACCGCCTGATCGCCCTGGCTCCCAACGGGGCCCAGGAGATGTGCGACCTGACCATGAAGGCCTTCGATCTGGCCGACAAGTACCGCAATCCGGCCTGCATCATGGCCGACGGCATCACCGGCCAGATGATGGAGGTCGTGGATATTCCCGTGGCCGAGCCGCTGACGATCGATCACGGAGACTGGTGCGTGGACGGCACACCCGCGACCAAGGCCAATCTTATCAGCTCCATCGTGCTGGCGCCGGAGGATCTGGAAGCGCACAACCTGAAGCTGGACGCCAAGTACCAGGAGATTATGGCCAACGAGGTCCTGTACGAGGAGTACCGCACCGAGGACGCCGACCTGGTGGTAGTGGCCTACGGTGTGGTCAGCCGCATCGTCTACTCGTCCATCGACAAGGCAAGGGAAGAGGGCCTCAAGGTGGGTCTGTTGCGGCCCATCACCATTTGGCCGTTCCCCACCGCAGTCATCGCCGACATGGCCCAGCGGGTCAAGGCCTTCCTGGCCGTGGAACTTTCCACGGGCCAGATGGTCGAGGATGTGAGGCTGGCCGTGGAGGGCACGGCGCCGGTCCACTTCTACGGCCGCTGCGGCGGCATGGTCCCGGCCGGCGCCGAACTCATGAATGAATACCGGAAGATCCTGGCGGGAGGCGAGCAGTCATGAAGACCTTTGAAAAGTCCCCGTCCTTCTATCAGGTATTCGAGCGCAAGAGCGGGCCGGCCAAGGAGGCTACCCACTACTGTCCGGGTTGCGGACACGGCAACATCCACAAAATGATCGCCGAAGCCATGGACAAACTGGAGATCACCGATCGTTCGGTGTTCGTGTCGCCCGTGGGTTGCTCGGTATTCGCGTACTACTACTTCGACTGTGGCAACTTCCAGGCGGCCCACGGGCGCGCACCGGCAGTGGCCACGGCGGTCAAGCGGATCAACCCCGAGGCCATCGTCGTCAGCTACCAGGGCGACGGCGACCTGGCGGCCATCGGTACCGCCGAGACCATCCACGCGGCCAACCGCGGCGAGAACATCACGGTGATCTTCGTGAACAACGCCATCTACGGCATGACCGGCGGGCAAATGGCGCCGACCACCATGATCGGCCAGCGCAGTACGACCACGCCATTGGGACGCGCCAGTGAGATTCACGG
>QNDV01000078.1 GCA_003646045.1 bacterium | reverse complement strand
GGTTGCCGGCGATGCTGGTGAAGTTGAACGGCGTCACCGCAAACACGAAACCATCGAGGGGACGCTGCTCAAGCATGTTCCACATGCCCGGCGCACTGCCCGGCTGCTCACCCATGACCTGCTGGGCGTAGTGGGGGTTGAAGCGCCAGAAGTCGATGAGTTCGCAGGCGGCGTCAATCTCGGCCTGCAGGGGATTCTTGCTCTGGTTGAGCATGGTGGCCGCGTTGAGGGTCTGGCGCCAACGGCCGGTGAGCAGTTCGGCGGCCTTGAGCATGATGGCTGCCCGGTGCTCGAACGGCGTGGCAGCCCATTCCTTCTTGGCCTTCTGCGCCGCCTTGATGGCCGCCCTGACTTCCTTCGTTCCGGCCTGGTGATAGGTGCCCAGCACGTGCCGGTGCTTGTGGGGCATGACGCAGTCCACCGTGTTGCCGGTGCGGACTTCCTTGCCACCGATGATCAGGGGGATCTCCACCTTCTCGCCGGCCATCTTCTTCAGTTCGGCTTTCAGTTCCTTCTTCTCGGGGGATCCATGGAGGTAGCCCTTAACGGGTTCGTTCAGGGGCGACGGTACGGTATAGATGGCGTTGGGCATGGCTCCTCCTGGGGCGCGGCACAGGCGCGAACAGGGTCAGGCGGGGCACAGCGGCCACCGCATCGAACGACTATGTCGGGACGATGGTAAAACCGGCACGCCAAGGCAAGGGAAACCGCTACCGCGTGATTCCCGCCGCCCCGGCAGTGGGCCACGGTTGGACAAGAGAATCATTGTTCCTGGCGATATTGCTGCTAGAATGGTTATTCATCCGATTCAGGAGACTGCCCACCGGCCGCGCGAACCCCCGGGAGAGCCCATGACCCAGCCCCGCAATCTGCAAACCATCGAGTCCCATATTCTCGACTTGCAGCGCATGCACCCCAGTGCCAGCGGTGACTTCACCGGCCTGCTCAACGACATCTCCCTGGCGGCCAAGATCGTCAGCCAGGAAGTCAACAAGGCCGGCCTCGCCGAGGAGATCCTCGGTGCCACGGGCGAGGTCAACGTGCAGGGCGAAGCGGTCCAGAAACTGGACGAGTTCGCCAACAATGTTTTCCTGCATTGCATCGGCACCCGGGGCCAGGTCTGCATCATGGGCAGCGAGGAACTGGCCGACCCTGTCTACCTGGACACCCGCGAGGGTACCGGTCGCTACATCGTGGTGCTGGACCCGCTGGATGGCAGCTCGAACATCGACGTGAACGTCTCGGTGGGAACCATTTTCGGCATCTGGCGGCGCCAGTCTTCCCTCGACAATCTGGGCGACAGCGATCTGCTGCAGGCGGGCAACGAACTGGTCGCCGCGGGTTACATCATCTACGGCTCAAGCACCATGTTCGTCTACACCGCGGGCCACGGCGTGCACGGCTTCACCATGGACCCCGGTATCGGCGAGTTCCTGCTCAGCCACGAGAACATCCAGACACCGTTCCGTTCACGAATCTACTCGGTGAACGAAGCCTATGAGCCCAGTTGGTCGGATGTGGTCAAGGACATCGTACGGCAGTTCAAGTATGGCCGGGACAGCGGCAACGGTCCGGGTCTGACCGCCCGCTATATCGGCTCGCTGGTAGCCGATTTCCATCGCAACCTGCTCAAGGGGGGGATCTATCTCTACCCCCCCACCACGGACAAGCCCGAAGGCAAACTGCGCCTCATGTGTGAGGCCGCGCCCTTGGCCATGATCGCCGAAGCGGCCGGCGGTTACGCATCCGACGGTACCGGCCCGGTGCTGGATATCAAGCCAGGCCACCTGCACACGCGGGTACCGCTCTATATCGGCAGTCGGGACGACGTGCTCTGGGTGGAAAAGAAGATTTCCGAGGCCGAGGGTGGCATCTAGCCTTACTGCGTGAGAGGGCGGCCCGGCGGGCCGCCCTCCATTATTCCAAGCCGGGATTATCCTGAAACAGTTTCTAGACTTCCGGCTCCATCTGCTTCTGCAGACCCTTGACCTCGATCACCATGCCCAGGGCCGAACTCTTGCAGCGCGGCCTGTGTTCCACGCCGGCGGGAATACGAATGGCCTCGCCCTGCCTGACCTCTTCCGCGCGACCACCGATCTCGAAGACCAGTTGTCCCTCGAGCACGTAGACGAACTCGTCCTTGTCGTGGGAGTGAAAGACGTAGTCGCCGCTGTACCGCACGATGAAGGCATGGTGCGTGTCGTCGATGTCGGTGACTTCCACCGGGTGGAAGGCATGGTGCAGGCCCCGCGCCATCTTCAGTACCGAGAACTTGGGCATCCTGTTCCTCCGGTTCGCGGGGTCAATTACCCGCCGTCTCTTCCCTGAGCAGCGCAGCCTCGGGAGCCAGGGGATACTCGTCCAGCAGGCGTCCGCCCATCTCCCAGGCGTCCTGCGGACGACCCAGGTGCAGAAGACACGCTCGCCCCTTGTATAGGGCCGCCGGTGCATAGGCACTGGCGGGGTACTCCTGGAGCAGACGCTGGAACCAGGCCAGCGCCGCCGCCTTGTCCCCGTCGCCATAGTCCAGGTCACCCAGGCCGTAGAGGGCCCGGTCGCCCGCTTCGGCCCCTGGGTACTTTTCCAGGAACTCCTTGAATCCGCTGCGGGCCAATTCCACATTGCCCTGACTGCGGTCCAGCTCGGCCACCTCGAGGATGGTCCGGCCTTCCTCTGGCAACGGAGTCGCGTCGGCGGGATGGGCCGGCGGCCGGTACTCACCCAGCGTAGGTACACCCGAACGCGTGGCCAGCAGGTCCACCCGGGCCGACAGGTCCCGCATGTACTCGGCGTTGTCGTCCAGCTTCTGCAGCAGTTGGTCCAGCCGCACCGCGACCTGGCTCAGCTTGGCCAGGCGCATGGCCGACGATTCGTCGCCGGCGTCGCTCTCCATGCGCAGCAGCGCACCGAGGGCCTCGGTCTCCTGCACCACCCGGAGATTTTCGGCACGCATTCGGCCTATCTCGTCGTGGTTCTGCTGCACCGCCACCTCGATGCGGTCCAACTGCGGCGCACAGCCGGCGGCAAGGCTCAAGAGCGCCGCCGCCCCCAGGACGGCGGCTGTTGTTTTCCGACGAATGGTCACGTCAAGTGCTCCTACGGACGCTCGAAGTGCGCCCGGCGGTTCTGGGCCCACGCTGCTTCACTGCTGCCCATGGCGAAGGGCTTGCTCTCGCCGTAGGAAGTGATCTGCAGACGACCCGCCGGTACACCCAGACTGACCAGGTAGTCCTTGACCGCCTTGGCACGCTTCTCACCCAGGGCCAGGTTGTACTCGATGGTACCTCGCTCGTCGCAATGCCCGCTCACCAGCACCGTGACGTCTGTCTCGCGCAGGACCCGGGCGTTGCGCGAAAGCACACCCATGGTCACATCGTCCAGTTCGTACTGGTCGAAGGCGAAGAATACATCCTCCACACCGTACTCGGCGGGAGCCATGGCAGCGTAGTCGGGGGTTATCACCTCGGGCACGGGCTCCGGCTCGGCCACCGGCTCCACGGGCAGGGTCTCGGTGGTTTCACCGGCGTCGCCTGCCGCGGTCGGGTCATCCTCCACGTCCTTCTTGCCGCCGCAGGCGGTGAGCAGGCCCAGCATCATGATAATTGCCAGGGCGAAGAGAATCTTGCGATTGAACATGTGATCGACTCCTTGCAGGTGTTCCTGACCCGACCCTAGCGGGACCAGGCCGGTGTGATGTCCGGATCGTCCCCGAACGTCAGCTGGCGAAACGTCATTTCCAGTACGTCGCAGACATAGAGCTTGAAGACCCCCGTACGGTCCGAGGCGAATACGAGATGACGACCATCGCGCGCCCAACTCGGATCCTCCGCATTACGCCAGCGTCCATCGGTCAGTACACGCCGATTTTCACCGGTGGCCTTCATTACCACGATCTGCGTAAAGTTGCCCTCACGCGTAGCATAGGCGATCCGATCCCCGCCCGGGGACCACACCGCCGAATCATTGTAGCGACCTTCAAAGGTCAGACGCCGTCGTCCGGCCCCGTCGCTGTCGATGATATATAACTGAGGCGTACCCGTCCTGTCACTGGTAAAAACGAGATCCCGCCCCCCGGGGGACCAACTCGGACTGATTTCGATGGCGCTCGACACGGTCAGCCGCTTGATGATTGTTCCATCGGGGCGGATGCGATAGATCTCCGGGTCCCCCTTGTGGGACAGCGAGACCAGTAGTTCCTCACCGTTGGGATGCCAGTCCGCCCCCAGGTTGAGGCCGTCCACGGCGATGATCAGGTCCACCTTGCCGTTGCTGGTGTCCAGGCCGAAAAGGCCCTGTTGACCACTTTGGCGGTAACTGGTGAAGGCGATGCGCGATCCATCGGGTGACCAGCTGGGACAGAGATTCAGGGTACGGTTGGCCGTCAGGCGCATCAACCCCTCGCTGTCGTAATCCACCACGTACAGGTCGCGCCGATCACCCGCGCCCCGGGAGAACACCACCCGCGTCAGGCAGATCCCGGGCTCGCCGGCCAGCATCTCGATCACCTGGTCGGCAAAATGATGTGCGCTGGTGCGCTGCTGGTGCGGCAAGGGCCGATAGCGCTTGTTCAGCAGCAGCTGTCGGCCGGGCCAGGTAACCAGGTTGAGATTCAGCACCGTCGGCGCGTCCTCGCCCGTGAGCTCGGCGTCCCGCAGGGGACCCTCCACGCTGCCCTCTATGGCGAATTCGTATTCGAGGGTGTCTCCTTCCACATCGCGCATGGCGGGCAGGAACAGACCGCTCAGCCCAAGATCCGAAACCAGCACTTCCTGGACCAGGTCCGCCGCCTCCACCGCCTGCATGCCGCCGCTCAGCACGTCCAGCATATTGACCAGGATCGGTGTCTTGGCCCAGGCCTCGGCGGTGGTACCGAGCTGGACCTCGGTGGAGCGCTGGGCTGTCGCCGGGACCGCCGGCAGCACCAACACCAGCAGCAGGGGAAGAATCAAACTCTGTTTCACGATCTCGGCTCCAGGTTGAAGGAGAAGGTCACGCCCAGGGTTGCCGCGCCGTATTGGGGCGGCAGTGGCATCAGGCGCGCTGTCTGAACCGCCCGCAGGGCCTCGCGGTCGTAGACCCCCACGCCGCTGTTGCGCACCAGGGTCACCTGGCTGACGGCACCGTTGCGGGCGATGACAAAATGGACCGCGCAGCTGATGCGTGACCGCTCGGCGAATCCCAACTGTCGCGGCTTCCAGTTGCGGGCGATCTTGGCCTCGATCTGGGCCAGATACCAGGCGAACGGGAAATTGGTGTCGGTGCCCGCCACCGCGGGGCCACTCAGGGTCGGCGTCGCCTGGGCAGGCTCCGGCTCGTGATCCCGGGCGCCGTCATCGTCGGGCACGGGGTCGGGAGCCGGCGGGTCCGGTTCCCTCACCGGTTCGGGTTTCGGCTCCGGCTTGGGGTCCGGTTGCTTGTCCGGTACCTGCTTGGGCGGCAGGACAGGGTCGGGTTCGGGGCGGCTCGGTTCCGGCTGTGGTTCGGCCTGTCGTGGAGGTGGCTCGGTCACCACCCGCTCGGGCTCGGGTCGCACCATGCGAAAATTCAGGGTGCGCGGGGGCTGCACCACCTGCCGGTTGACCTGATTGCCGAACAACGCGACCAGCACCAGGACCGCCACGTGCAGTACTACCGACCAAGGCAGGCCCCGGCTCATGCTACGGCCCGCTCTCGGGTTGGTCCGCCACCAGGCTCAGGTTGACGAACCCCGCCTTCTCGATGGCCGCCATGACTCTCAGTACAAATCCGTAGGGCACTTCCTCGTCACAACGCAGATAGATGGGCACCTCGTCCTTGCGGTCTTCCCAGGGGGCCAGCAGCGCCGGCAGGTCGGTACGCTCGACAGCCTGCTCCTGGAAGAAGACCTGGCGGTTGGTGGTGATGGAAATTACCGGACCTTCCTTGACGATGGTCTTCTGCGTCGCGGCCTTGGGCAGGTTCACGTCCACCCCACCCTGGATGTAGGGCGCCGTCAGCATGAAGATGATCAGCAGGGTCAGGGTCACGTCCACCAGGGAGGTGATGTTGATCTCCGCCATGGTGCGGAAGGAGCGACGACCGCGGGCCGCCATCAGATCTGCTCCCCATCGTGGAGATCCGGTCGGCGTACGTGGTCACGCCCGCCTGGTGCGGCAGCGCCGGAGCCACCACCGGCCGCCTCCTCCAGCACGGTCCGCAGTCGGTCCATCTCGTTGGCCACCAGGTCGATCTTGCGCACCAGGCTGTTGTAGAAGATCACCGCGGGGATGGCCGTGGCCAGACCGGCGATGGTGGTGATCAGGGCCTCGGCGATGCCGGGTGCCACCACGGTCAGGTTCGCACTCTGCATGGACGCCATATCCCAGAAGCTGGACATGATCCCCCACACCGTGCCCAGCAGACCCAGGAAGGGCGAGATGGTCACGGCGGTCTGTAACAGTATGAGGTAACGCTCCAGGTTCTCCACCTCGAGCCAGGTCACCCGCTCACTGGCCCGCCGCACCGCCGGCACCTGTTGCATGTCGTCGGTCTCCAGCAACAGGTTGCACAGGGGCAATTCGGGATTCTCGGCACACCACTCGGCCAGGTCCCGCTTGCGACCACGGCCCTCGAGCCAGTCCTCGCAGCGGGTCCAGAATTCCCGGTGCCCGGTGCGAATGCGGCTGAGTGTGCGGGCCTTGTCGATGAATATGGCCCAGGACATCACAGACAGTACCAGGAGCACCAGCAGGATCGTTTTGCCGAAGAAGGTGGTGTCCAGGATAAGTCCCAGCAGTTCGCCGGGGCCCATGGTCGCCAGGATCACAGGACAGGACATGGGTCCTCCTCGCTGGGAGCCGGCGGTGCCACCTGGTATTCGGTGGGGTGGGCCGCGCTCCGTCGGTGGCCGTGTTCCGGTCGGGGCCTTCCGTGGCCCGTCGGGGCGTGGGCCCCATACCGGAGATATGCACCCATCCGCCAACGGACAGGCTTGATTTAAGTTCCCGCCGGACCCGGGCGAGGCGGCGTACTGATCGTTCCGGGTGCTAGGCTCCCGGGGACGCGGCCTTCAAGGCAAAGGCTTCCCGGAAATTGAAACGGTCAATGAACTCGGCCAGCGAATCCTCTTCCCGTTTCAACAGCAGGCCGCCGTCCACAAGATGAAAGACGATGCGCCCGAAGTCCACCGTGGTTCGCACACCCCAGGCGTTGAACACGTCACCCGCCATTACTCCGTAACGCTGTCGACCCAATTCGCGAACCCTGCCCAACAGATCGCTCCCCGACACGTGGCCCGGTTCTTCACGTTGGCTGACGGCCAACTCCAGGGCCTCCAGGGCGAAGACATAGGCCTCACACCTGAACGTACCGTGGCGTGCGGCGATAGGCTCGACGAGTCGCAACAACTCCAGACCGTGGGACATGGTTACCTCCGGGGCGAGATACGGTCCGAATCCGCCACTATTCTACCCCCCCCGGCCTCCCTGTCAACCGCCGGGAGCCAGCACGCGGTCATAGAGATCAAGATACTGCTTGATGACACAGGGGGCCCCGAAATCGGCTGCGGCATCCCGTCGCGCCTCCTCCACCATCTGTTGCCGCAGGGATTCGTCCTGGAGCACCTGTAATACCGCCGCCGTCATGCCCGCCGTGTCCAGGGGGTCCCGCAGGAAACCGTTGATACCGTCCTGGACGAATTCTCCCGCGCCTCCATTGTCCGTCACCACCGGAACCACGCCGCAGGCCATGGCTTCCAGGGCCACCAAACCGAAGGACTCGTGCAGCGAGGGCAGAAGCAGCACATCCGCCACCGGCAGCACCGTCTGCAATTCGTCCAGATGGCCCAGGAACACCACGTCATCGGTCAACCCCAACCGCTTCACCTGTTCCCGTACCGCGGGCATTTCCGGTCCTTCGCCCACCAACAGTAGCCGCGCCGGCACCTGAGCCTGGACTTCATGAAACACATTCAATACGGCGGGCAGGTTCTTGACTTTGCGGAAGTTCGAGGCATGAATGATCAACCGTTCTCCAGCCGGGGCAAAGCGATCCCGATCCACCGTGGCCGCTTCTGGCGTAAAAACCCGGGCGTCCACGAAATTGGGAATGACCTCTATCTCACGCTGGCAGGAAAAGACCCGCTTCGTTTCCTCCTTCAAGAATCCCGAGACGGCCGTCACCGCATCGCTCCGGTTGATTACGAAGCGGGTGATGGGAAAGAACGATGGTTCCTGCCCCACCAGGGTGATATCCGTGCCGTGCAGGGTAGTCACCACTTTCAGGCGATCCGGCCCCACCATCTCCCGGGCCAGGAAGGCGCTGGCGGCGTGGGG
>QNDV01000077.1 GCA_003646045.1 bacterium | reverse complement strand
TGGAGGTGTTCCAGATGTCGATCACCGCGCGGCAGGCGGCGGCGTAGTCTATGCCGCCTTCACCAGTGAATTCCGGTATGTAGACGTCCACCGGATATTCGTTCCATTTGTAAAGGTTGACGTTGGGCCGATCGCGCAGGGGATTGAACGTCAACGTCATCAGGCGCAGGTAGCGGGAAAACATCTCGTGGAACTGGCCACAGGTGGCGTCGGCGCCGTACTCCGGCAACAAGCGAACGTTGACGAAATATGCGTTCTGGGCTGTCATTTCGGGAGTGTCCCAGGGTACCCACTCCAGGCCGGAACCGTCATCCGTCAGGCCATCGAACTGCAGCGGAACGGCGTGCTGGGGACGGAAAGGTCCCGCGGTGAAGTTTCCGGACGCGTCGGTGTAGGTAGTGGGTCCGGTAGCCATGTCGCGTACGCGCACCCCCTCCGCAGGTTGCCCGTCGGGACCGGTTACATGGCCGCGGATCCACCAGTCGTTGTCGATCTGGAGGCAGGCGTTGTCCGGTAGATCGGAAAGCGTGCCGTGGTCGTCCCGGGCCCGTACCGCAAGGCAGATCTCCTGTCCCGTGGCCCAGTGCATATCCTCGTTCCACACCGTCAGGTCGTAACGCACGGCGCCCGCCGGCCAGGTACCGGTGCCCAGGAGTTGGGCCAGGGGCCAGTTCTCCGGTGTCACCGGACCGTCCAGGCTGTAGCGGGCCTCATAGCTCACCACGGGGAAACCGGTGGCGATCACGGGTGACCAGTGGAGCGTGGTCTGGCCCAGCCGCGGTCCGTCCAGGATCGTCACATCGGTCACGGCCGGTGGGCGCCCTTCAGCGACTTCCAGCACGTCCAGTTGCCAGAGGTGGTGGATGGTAGTGTCCGGTAGGACCACCGCCACCTCGATCTCATGCAGGCCCGGCACTTCGCCGGCGTAGACCAGGGTCGGGCCCATGCCGGCCGGTGCGCCGTCCACCTGCCAAATTACTTCGGGCAAGGGATACTCCGCGCTTACCGAGAAGAACTGGCTGCGGGTCTCGAAGATCTCGGGCGACGTTTCGGACGGGCTGTATAACAGGCTTGCGCCGGGACTCACCACGTCCAGCAGCCAGGTGCGGGTAAAGACCGTGTCGGCCACGGCCAGATCAGCGGTCACTTCGTAGATGTCTATGCGGTCGGGGACGAAGGAAAAGTCCGGGCCGGTGCCTCGGTGGTAGCCGTTCACGCTCCAGGTGATGTCGGGCGCTTCGCACTCGGAGTAGAAGGCAAAGGACTTGGGAAAGCGCCAGATTCCCACCACATCCCGTCCGCGGGGTGTGAACCCGTCCGAAGCCAGGGCGGCTATCGGGTCCAGTATCCAATGGTGCGTCATGGCGAGGCCGGCGGTATCGACAACCACCTGCACCGTGTCGGGCAACCAGCGTCGGGAGAAGGCCCGGAAGCGGATGCCCCGACCGGTCTGGCCACTGCTGGTGCGCCAGGCCACGGAGCCGGTGCCTTCGCCCTGCACACTCAGGTCGATGTGACCGCCGCAGGGAATGGCCAGCCGTTCGGTGAGGGGAAGGTAGGTGAAGGGATCGTCGGGTACACCGCCGGGTCCAGGTGGATCCGTGCCCTGGTCGCAGCCGATGGCAAGTAGCAGAACCAGCAGGCCGAAAACGGCCCTCGGCCTGCGGACGTAACCGACCGCTCCTGCCCGGTAGATCTCCATGGTCGTGACGTTACGCCGCCGGTGGTGGTCTTGTCAAAATGCCGTGGCGAACAATGCCCTGATGTCACCGGCCGCGGATCCGGGAGAATCCGCGGCCGGCGGGTGGTTACGGCGTGCCGGCGCTGTTGTCAGCGCTCCTGGCGCAGGGCGGGAATCCGTCCGGGAGTCCAGGGAGCACCCGCTGCCTCGAGTCGCTCCTCCAGACCTGCCAGGTCCGTCGTCACCAGGGACTTCAGATCCGCCAGGAGGGGTTCGAACAGGCGGCCGGCCAGGGCCAGGTTGTCGCGCTGGGTCCGGGTGGGGTCACTGGTGATCTCGCGGCTGCTCCAGAGCACGCGGCTGACGCGTCCCGAGATGCCCGGCGTTACCGGTTCGCTGCGGCCGCTGACCGTGCGATCACCCCACAGGGCCACCCTCATGTCCGCCAGACGGGCTGTCATGCCGTCAACTTCGTCCAGGAGGGCCCGGTCCAGGCCCGGTGTCATGTCGATGGCCCGGCGGATGTGGTCGAGCCGGGACTCGGCGTTCCGCAACACCCTGCCGGCTCCAGCCACGGTCCGGTGCAACTCGGCTGCCTCGCGCTGGAAGGCCACCGTGGCGGAGAAATCGGCCGCCGGTGTGGAGCTGCGATCCAGGAGTCTTGTCGTGAAGGAAACCGGGCCGGCCAGGAGTGTTTCCTCTCCCCGCACGCGTTGGGCGATCTGCACCGTGTATTCCCCTGGTACGGCCAACGGCCCCACGGGTTCGTGGTCCCAGGGATTGCGGGGGCCGCCGTCGCCCAGGTTGATGGGATCCGTACCTGGCCAGCGCAGATCCCAGGCCACGCGGTGGAAACCCTTGTCCGTGGGGCCGTCCAGGCGTCTCACTATTTCGCCGCCGTCGTTCCTGACCGTCAGCACGATCTGCGGGGCATGTTCCCGGTCCTCGGTTCGCAGGTTGTCCCAGGCGGGGTAGCCCACGGGCTCGTTCTCCTCGCGCAGGGCTTTTTCGGCTTCGTGACGCTGGTCCTCGAGGCTGCTCAGCTCGTCGGCCAGGTGGTAGGTGAAAACGGCTCCGAAGGGCGGGTTGTCCGCGAGCCAGAAGTTATCGCCCTGATGCCCCGGTCCCGAACTGCCCACGGGTGTGGAAGGTATGTACAACCAGGTGTCACGCACGGGCAGCAGCAGGGCGGGCTCAGCCAGTTGTTCCGGTTCGAGATTGCGCAGGGGCGAGTAGTCGTCCAGCACGAAGAAACCGCGGCCGAAGGTGGCGATCACCAGGTCGTTTTCCCGGCGCTGAATATCCAGGTCGCGGCAGGCAACCGTGGGTATGCCCGCGTCCAGCCGGGTCCAGTTCTCGCCGCCGTTGCGGGTGAAGAACACGCCGTATTCGGTGCCCACGAACAACAGGTCCGGATCCACGTGGTCCTGGGCGATGCTGTGGACCATGCCGTTTGCGGGCAGATCACCGGCAATGGATTGCCAGCTCTTGCCGTGGTTGGTGCTCTTGAGGATGTAGGGTTTGAAGTCGTCACGCTTGTGGTTGTCGAAGCTGGCGTAGACGGTGGCCGCGTCGAAGCGGTCGGCCTCCACGTCGCTGACGTAGCTGAGGGCCGGCACATCGCCGAAGTCCTCGCGCCGGGTCCAGGTACCGCCCGCGTCGGCCGTGAACTGGATCAGTCCGTCGTCGGTGCCGGCGTAGAGCAGGTCTTCCTGCAACGGCGACTCGCTCAGGGAGATGATGCTGCCCCAGAACGACGTCGAGTTGTTCTTGGCCACGGCGTCCACACCCCAGACCGTGTCCATGACCTCCAGTTCGTTGCGGTCCAGTTGCTGTGTCAGGTCGTCCGAGATCCTGGTCCAGCTATGACCCATGTCGTCACTGCGGAAAATCTTCTGGCAGGCGTAGTACAGCCGCTGGTGGTCATGGGGGCTGATGATCAACGCCGAATTCCAGTTCCACTTCAGCACCTCGCCCTCCTCGGGCTGGGGCTGGATATCCAGGGTCTCACCGGTTTTGCGGTCCCAGCGGTTCAGGTTGCCGTACTGCCACTGGCAGTAGACGATGTCCGCGTTGGTGGGATCGATGGCGGGCTCGAAGCCGTCACCGCCCAGGGTGAAGTACCACTCCCGGTTGCTGGCGCCGTGTCCGAAGGTGGTCCGACTGGGGCCGCCGATGGTGTTGTTGTCCTGGGTGCCGCCGTAGACGTTGTAGAACGGCTCATCGTAGTCCACGGCCACCCGGTAGAACTGGGTCACCGGCAGGTTGGCGAAATAGCGCCAGGTCTCGCCCCGGTCATAGCTCTCGTATATGCCGCCGTCGCAGCCGGCCAGCAGGTGGTCCGTGTGGTCGGGGTCGATCCACAGGGCGTGGTCATCCACGTGCTTGGCGTGGACACTCAGCCGCCGCCAGGTGCGGCCGGCGTCTTCGGTAACCTGCAAAAAAGTGTCCATGCTGTAGACGCGGTCGGGGTTCACCGGGTCGGCCACGATCTCGTTGTAGTACTGGGGGCTGCCGGCCACGTAGTCGCTCATCTGCTCCCAGCTGGCGCCGCCGTTGACCGAGCGGTAGAAGCCGCCTTTTTCCCGGGCCGCCTCGACGATGGCGTAGACGGTGTCGGGTGCCTTGGGTGCGATGGCCAGGCCGATGCGACCCATGTCCACGCCGGGCAGGCCGCTCGTAAGTTCGGTCCAGGTGGCACCGCCGTCGGTGGTCTTGTGGATACCGGAGCCGGGGCCCCCGTCGATCAGGGTCCAGAGATGTCGGCGTCGCTGGTAGCTCGCCGCGTAAAGCACATCAGGATCGCGTGGGTCGGCCACCAGATCCACCACACCGGTGTTTTCGTCGATCTCCAGGACCAGTTCCCAGCTGGTGCCGCCGTCAGTGGTCTTGTAGACGCCGCGGTCGCCGCCCGGTCCCCACAGCGGACCTTCGGCCGCCACCCAGACCACGTCCTCGTCGGTGGGATGGATGACGATGCGCCCGATGTGCAGCGAACGTTCGAGGCCCATGTTCGTAAAACTGTCACCGCCGTCGATGGACTTGTAGACGCCATCGCCATAGGCCACCGAGCGCTGGCTGTTGCTCTCGCCGCTGCCCACCCACAGGATATCCGGCGCCGAGGGGGCCAGGGCCAGGCAGCCGATGGAGTAGCTGCCCTCGTCGTCGAAGATGGGCGCGAAGGTCACGCCACCGTTCTGCGTCTCCCACACGCCGCCCGAGTTCACACCCACGTACCAGTGGAACGGATTGCGCGGGTCCACGGCGAAGTCACCCACACGGCCCGAGGCGATGGCGGGACCGATTTCCCGGAAGGCCAGGCCGGAGAAGTCGCTGCTGGCCCAAGGGGCATCTTCATCCGCGGCGGCAATGAGCGGGAGGCCCAGTGCGAGGATCAGGGCCAGGAGTGACAGACGCAGGAGGACGGAACGCATGGAGGGCCTTCTTTCGCTGACGTGCCGGTGGCGGGTTCGTCGGGGGAACGGCGCCGCTTTACTCGGAAAGGATAGAGTTATAGCAGAATGGGAGGGTGGGGCCAAGGGGTGGAGGTGAGTGTGTGAGTCGCTGCCGGAGACCCCTGAGTTGACCCTGGCGAATCACCAGTGGTAGATTCGGCCCTCGTTTGGGCACCGGGAGGTGGAATCAAGCGATTGCTACGGCACGACTGTTACGGGAGTGAAGCGGCGTGGAACCAGTCACCACAGTGATGCATCCCCTGGCGTCGCCCACGATGTGGTTGCGGTTCCTTTTCGGAGCCGGGGTCATGGTGGTACTGCCCGGGCATCTGCTTTTGGGACGCTACCTGCGGTCACTGCCATGCCGGGACCGCCTGCTACTCGGAGGGGCGGCCGGTGTGTTGGCGGGACCGCTGGTAGCCACGCTCCTGGCCTTGGTCCACATTCCGCTCGAACCGAGTACCTACTTGTTTGCCGTGCTGTTACTCGCCCTGGTGGCTGATCGCGTACCTGGCTATCGGATCAACCTGGATGAATTGGCGGAATTGCCGGTTCCCATGCCACTCTGGACCTGGACCGTCGCCGCAGGTGCCGTCGTGGTTTTCGGAATCGTCGTTATCGGTGGCTTCGGAGACTATTCTGTACCGCCCACGGCCCATGATGGCGCCAATCACGCCTTCATGACCCAGCGTATATGCGACACGGCTTCCTACGATCTGGACCAGATATTCGGTGAGCCCTGGGGGGGGCCGTGGGTGCTTTATCTGCCCGGCTGGCACGTGGCGGCAGCCATGATCGCCGGTGCGGGGTCTTTGCCTGCCTATGTGGCCATGTGGATGCTCGCGGTCACTGGTCTGTGCATGTTGCCTCTGGCCTGGACCATGCTGTGGCGGGCCTGGCGGATGCCGGCGGCAGTGATGGCCATGGCTGCCTGGCTCGTACTGGCCAATCGTGATGCGCCAGCGGGACTGCTGCTCTGGGGCGGCTTCGGCTCCATGGTCGGATTGTCCCTGGTCCCGATGGTAGCCTTGGCGTTTGCCCAGGCCGTAAGGCGACCCACCGTCGGTTCGGCGTTCGTCGCCGGTCTGGTTGCTGCGGCCATGGTGCATATCTACACCGCCGATCTGGTGGCTGCCATGGTGGCTGCCGTTGTGATTGTCGCAGTCCAACACGACCGTATCCGGCCAC
Source organism: bacterium (assembly GCA_003646045.1). Next base: position 2,060 of record QNDV01000077.1, on the reverse strand, counting down.
GACGCTGGCCGCTGCGCGCGTCGGTGATGTTCGTGTTGACCCTCGTTGTTTTTCTGGGGCCCGGGGTTTGGGATCTTGCGCTCTCGTACGGGGATCAAGCCATGCAGCCGCCCCTGGAGGAAGGACTGGGACTCGGCAGGGGACTGGAGGTGCTGTCACGCACAGCGGGGCGTTGGTTGCCCCTGCGCTTGCTCCTGATCCTGGGTGTGGTGGCAGCTCTTTGTCGCCGCGTCTGGCGTCCCGTGGCCCTCGCCTGCCTCCTGCCGAGCCTGGTGGTGCTGGGGGTACTCGTGTGGAGGGATCCGGCCACCCGCTTGTTGGCCATGCCTTTCTACGCCCAGGTGGGCCGCATCCTCACCTTGCAGATGATCTTCGCCCCGGTGCTGGTGGCCCTGTCGCTGTACCTGCTGGCGACGGTCGGCGGTGGTCGTGGTGGGCGGTTCCTGGCCGTCAGTCGTGTTGTCATCGTTATCGCCATTCTGGTATTGGCCGTGCGTGCCGAGCTATGGACCCACACTCACCGCCGGTTGGGAGGGGAGTGGCTGCGCAACCAGACCGTAATGAACGATGACGGCTACCGGGTGGCTGCACGATTGGCCACGGTCGTTCCGGACGGCGACTTGGTGGCAAATTCCTACGACGACGGCACCTGCTGGGCATCGCATCTGGGTGGATTGCGGATGGTCGTGCCCAGCGGTTGGATCATGGAACCGCCGGACCGCGTTCATCTCGCCTGGCTGGTTCCCGGTTTGCTGGAACATCCCTGGTCGACTGAGACCAGGTTGTTGGCTGCCAGGGGTGTATCCCACGTATTCGTCAGCAACCGGACCATGGGCGGCGGGCGGACCACCGATGTGGATGATTTCGGGGCCGATCCGCGCTTCCAGGCCGTGGCCCGGCACGGGGATTTTGCCGCCTTCGCCATTCGCTGGCAGGACGAAGGCGTTTCCCTATATATGGGTGGTTCGGTGACTTACGGTCACGGCTGGGGCCGCCGGGAACACTGGGGAAGATGGGCCGAGCTTACCATGGCTGATCTGACTCTCGAGGTGCCGGGGGATGCTCGACTGCTGGTCATCAACACCGCCCCGTTCGAGGGGCAGGATGGTGTGCAGCATTGTGAGGTTGTTGCGGAGGGTGCTGTGGTGGGGTCGTTCGCCATAGAGGGTGAGGCTTGGGAGTGGCAGAGGAAGATCGTGGATATTCCTGCCGATTGGGCCGGTCGGACCGTGGATGTCACTTTGCGCTTCGAGTCATCCTGGAAAACCGGGCCGCGAGGGGATCTGGATAGGGCCTGTCCTGTCCAGTCCATAGGGTTCGAGTAGGGTGGGAGGCCCGCGGTCGTTACACACCGGCTGGGTATGGACTGCTTGCTGTCGTAACCGGCGCGCCAAACCGGTTTCGCCGGGCGCGGTTGCAGATAGAGCACACGTTAGTGGATGGATGCCCATGAAAGCGAAGCAATGCCCCTACTGCGGCGAGCGCGTGTCGTTTTGGCGGCGAGTGACGTCTGGTTCGTTGTACTTCGACTGCGTCGCTTGTGGTGAACGGCTGAGGGAGGATTGGAAGTGGAGCTTGGTATCGGTTTTCATCATATGGTGGCCAGCGGCCTGGGTCCTCGTTAAAGCAGATGAAGATTCACGCTATATCTGGTGTCTCCCGCCAGCTATTGGGTTGGTTCTGTTTATCGACTACATTTTTCTTCGGATACAGCCGGCAGAACAGGATTCAGAACGGTGAGGTTTGGCAAGCAGGTTGATCACCTATCGGGAGCTTCCAGCCGACGAGCGGCCTCGCAGCTGAACTGGACGCTATGGCGAAATGCAAGAACCGAGACGTGAAATGATGTAACTTCGCAAAAATAAAATAATTATAACGTTTTCCTGCTTGATACTTTCGCCATTTATACGTATATTCACGGCACCTCCCAAAACCCAATAATCGGAGGGCAATCATGCCTGCAGTTCCCTATTCCGCGCACCAGTCCGCCTCTGAAGTCCACGCCTCTCTTCGCTCGTCACTGGCCGCCTTGGATGAGGCACGGCAGTGTGCCGTGCTGT
>QNDV01000076.1 GCA_003646045.1 bacterium | reverse complement strand
GCTTGGTCGGAGCCTTCTTGGTCTTCTTGCCAGCCTTCTTCTTGGCCTTCTTCTTGGGCTCTTCCTCTTCCCCCGGCTGGGGGCGCTCCAGGGGTTTGAGGGCGGCCATGTTCTTCAGCTGGTCCGGATTCAGTCCGTGGGCACGGGCATAGTTAGTCCGGGCCTGCTCACGCTTGCGCTGGAAGACGGAATGGACCCGATCCACATGGTCGTCCTCGACGACGCTCATGTGGCTCTTGACCTGTACTCTCATCTTCTCGAGCAGGGTGATGATCTGCTTGCTGTCGACACCGTAGTGACGACCCAGTTCATAGACCCTCAGCTTCTTCGTCAAAATCCCCTACCTCCGGAGCGGACAGTCCAACTGTCCCACGGCCACCGCCGTTATGCCTGTTCTTTCAACTTCAGTATTCCCCGGACAAACCCGGGGTCGGATACGGCCACGATGGCGAGTTTCTCGCGACCGAAGACACGGGCTAAATCTTCACTCGTCAAAACATCATCCAGCACGGCCCGCAGGTCTTCCCAGCGTTCCACCGTACCCCGCAGACTGGTTCCGGCGTCGCTTGCCACCACGACCAGGGGGCGGAAATCCTGGTGAACCATGCGCTCCACGGCGCTGGCACCCACGGCCAGTTTGCCGGCCCGGCGGGCCAGGCCCAATAGGCCGCAAAGTCTGTCGGCCAGCTCATCCATGGGCTCAACCGTCCAACTTGGTGTCGTCGAACGGGTCGACCTTGGGTGCGTCCTCGTCCGTGTTGTCGCTCTTCTGCCCATCTGCGGCCGCTTCCGTGTCCTCGTCCGAGGACTCGGGGAAACCGTCGAACAGGCTTTCGTCGACCTTGATCTCCGGTTCGGCCGCTTCGGCGGCCTCGTCGCTCGCCAGGGACTCTTCGTCCAGGGCTGTCTCGTCGAAGAGTGGCCGCTCCTCGGCGATTTCGCGTTCGATCTCCTCCGCCACGCTCTTCTCGATCATCTTGGCCAGTTCGTCGCGGGTCACCGTGGCCGTGGCCACCAGGTTTCCCAGCGTCTCCTCGTCCAGACCTTCCAGTTCCGCCAGGCGCTCGATGGACTCGTCCGCCAACTGGGCGATGGTCAGTACACCCGCCGTTTCCAGCAGGTCCTGGATCTCGGGGGTGACGCCCTCCATCTCACCCAGTTTCATGGACATCTCGTCGGTCACGCGCTGCCTGACGGCATGCTCGCGACTGCTGACGAGGTCGATCTTCCACTCGGTGAGTTTGGCGGCCAGGCGGACGTTCTTGCCCTCCTTGCCGATGGCCTTGCTCAACTGGTCCTCGTTCACGACCACCGTGGCCTCGCCCCGCTCACGGTGCAGGGTGATGCTGCTGACGATGGCGGGGCTCAGGGCCCGGCCGATGAGGAGGCTGGCCTCGGCACTCCAGGGCACGATATCCACCCGTTCGCCGGCCAGTTCGCGGGTAACCGCCTGCACCCGACTGCCCTTCATGCCCACACACGACCCCACCGGGTCCACCCGGTCGTCGTTACTGATGACGGCAATTTTGGAACGTGTACCCGGCTCGCGGGCCACCGCCTTGATCTCCACGATCCCTTCCTGGATCTCGGGGACCTCCTGCTCGAACAGGGATTTCAGGAAGCCGGGATGGCTGCGCGAAAGAATGACCTGGGGTCCCTTGGCGCTATCGAGAACCTCGGTGATGAAGGCTCGCACGGTTTTGCCCTGATGCAGTTTCTCGCCCCGGATCTGCTCGCGGTAGGGCATCAGGGCTTCGGTACGACCAAGATTGACCAGTACGTTGCCCCGATCGACCTGCTGGACCGTACCCACGATGATCTGGTTCACGCGGTCCTTGTACTCCTCGAAGATCTGGGCCCGCTCGGCCTCCCGCACCTTCTGCACCAGGATCTGCTTGGCCACCAGGATGGCATTGCGACCGAAGTCCTCCAGGGGCAGTTCCCAACGGACCTCGTCACCCACTTCGACTTCGTCACCGAATTCGATCTGGGCCTCCTCCAGGGAGATATCCATGTCCGGGTCGTCGATCTCCTCGACCACCGTCTTGACCTGCTCCACCACCATGCTGCCTGTTTCGGGGTCGACCTTGGCATCGATGTTGGCCTCGGCACCCAGCTTCTTGCGCGCAGCGGACTGCAATCCCGCCTCGAGGGACTCGATGATGATGTCCTTGTCGATGCTCTTTTCGCGGGTGATCTCCGCCAAGGCATTCAACACATTGTGATCCATTCTCACGTACTCCCGTCGGTCCGGTCATCTCCGGACGTATCTTCGTCGTCGCGGTTCCGCCGACGACCCTTGTCGCGACGTTGCCGGCGTAGTTCCCGTTTGGCCGCCTTCTTTTGCCGGCGGTCCGCATTGATAAGGGCCTGGGGATCGAAGTCCGGGTCCAGATTGGCCTCGACCAGATCGCTCGCCCGTACCGTAACTGTTTCCCCTGTATCTTCTTCCCCCGTAGCTGGCAGCAGCCGTACCTGGTGACCGTCCGGTCCTGTCGCTTCGAGAATCCCCCGCACATGCTTGCGTGCCAGGGTCTTCAGGTCTACCCGCTGCCCCACCGCGGCCTCGAAATGGTCCTGCTTGCGCAGCGGGCGCCGAATGCCGGGCGAGGAGACCTCGACCACATACTGCTCGGCTATCAGGTCGGCTTCCTCCAGGAGCATGCCCGCACTGCGGGCAGCCGCGGCGCACTGAGCCAGGTTGATTCCGCCGTCGTGGGTGTCCAGGTAGATGCGCAACTGCAGACGACCACCGCCGCGAAACACGCGCACGTCCAGCAGATCAATGCCCTCTGCAGCCAACTCGGCTTCCAGCAGGGTGATCACCGCGTCAGTCAACCGCCGCGGGTCGGGGCGCTGCCCAACGCTCACTACCAAGACTCCTTCTCCCTAAAAAAAGAAGTGGGTCTTTCGCCCACCCCGAAAGGCCCACCCTGCGGGGGGACATGGAGACCGGGCGAATATACTGCCGTCCAGAGGGGGATGCAAGGCATTTCCGCACTCCAGAGGGTATTACGAATATCCTGTTTCACCCCGCCCGAGTCGGCAAGGCATGTCCCCAGGACGCTGCTATGGCGTTTTTGACCCTAATTCCGTCGGGACCTGTGAGGCCAGGGTCCCGGGCCAGGAGATCCCGGGCCTCATTGCGGCAGATCGCCACCAGGTCCTGGTCACGCAATGGATTGGCCAATTTGAAACCCGGGGCCCCGTGTTGGCGAACACCCCAGGCATCCCCGGGCCCCCTGCGACGCAGATCCTCTTCGGCCAGGTCGAAGCCGTCGCCATGGGCAGCAAAGAAACGCAATCGTTCCCAGGTTTCGGCAGGCACGAACCGGTCACAGACCAGCCAGCAGGTGGAGGCGTCGGCGCCACGACCCACGCGGCCCCGCAACTGGTGCAACTGGGCCAGGCCGAACCGGTCGGGATCGTGGATCACCATTTCCGTGGCTGCCGCCACATCCACCCCGACCTCTATCACCGTGGTGGCCACCAACACCTGGGATTCTCCCCTGGTGAATGCATCCATGACGGACGCCTTCTGCCGGGGCTTGAGGCGGCCGTGCAGCAGGGCCACTGCCACATCAGGCAGCACTTCGGTGCGCAACCTCTCGTATTCCGCCGTGGCGGCCTTGAGGTCCTGTCCCTCGGTCTCGTCGATAACCGGATGTACCACGAAAGTCTGACGTCCCGCGGCGGCTGCCCGGCGCACGGCGTCCCAGACAGCCGCTTCGTCGTCACCACGGACGAGACGGGTAACCACCGGCTGCCGCCCCGGGGGCAATTCATCTATCAACGAAAGATCCAGATCGCCGTACAGGGTCAACGACAGACTGCGGGGAATGGGTGTGGCACTCATGACCAGCACGTGGACGGCATGGTCCGTATCACTGGTACCGGCGGACCGCCCGCGCTGGCGCACACCGAAGCGATGCTGTTCATCCACTATGGTCAAGGCCAGACGGGGCAGATGGACCTCCTCCTGGATCACGGCGTGGGTGCCCACCAGCAGATCCACTTCTCCGGCGGCCGCCGCGGCCAGGATGGACCGTCGCTGCGCGGCCGGCGTCGAGCCCGTCAGGGTTTCCACGTTCACACCCAGGGGTTCCGCCAGCCGCCGCAGATTTACCCCGTGCTGCCGCGCCAGCACCTCCGTCGGCGCCATCAACAGGGCCTGCCAACCCTGTTCGATAACGAAAAGAGCGGCGATGAGGGCCACCAGGGTCTTGCCCGACCCCACATCCCCCTGCAGGAGACGGTGCATGGAACCTCCTCCCCGCAGGTCAGCCAGTATTTCCGCCAGTACCCTGCGCTGGGCTCCGGTCAGTTCGAACGGTAGTCCTTCCACCAGGCGCCGGGTCAAATCGCCAGGCCGATCCAGTCGTACACCCTGCTGGGCACGACGGTGATCCCGGCGCAGAGCCATGAGTACCTGGATACCGAACAGTTCGTCACAGACCAGGCGCTGCCGGGCCACCTCCAGCGCGTCGTTGTCGCCGGGGAAATGCAGTGTGCGCAGGGCAGGGCCCCTTGCCGGCAGGTTCCGACTCCTGAGCAGGGCATCGGGCAGGGTTTCGGGTAGCTCGTCGCCCAGCTCCTCAAGGGCCTGATGGACCAGTTGACGCAACCAGTGCTGGCCGACACCGGCGGTCAGGCCATACACCGGCACCAGTCGGCCGGTGTGCAGGACCTCGCGCCCCGGCGTCTGGATTTCGAAATCGGGATGGGCCAATTGCCGCTGCCCGCTGCGCCATTGGACCGTGCCGGACACCAGGACCCTCTGCCCCGCCCGGAACTGCTTGAGTACGTAGCGCTGGTTGAACCACAGACAGAACAGGACCCCGCTGTCGTCCCCACCGACACCGTCTGCAGGGTGCCACCGCGGCGGGTGCGACGCTCACCGGACGTCAGGACCTCCCCCAGTACCGTGACATCCTGCCCGGCCGCGGTGCTCCCGATGGGTACGGTATGGCTGCGATCCAGGTACCGGCGGGGATAGTGGGCCAACAGATCACTGACGGTCTCTATGCCCAGACGCGACAGGGCACGGGCCCGCGCCGGGCCCACTCCCTTGAGGTACTGCACCGATGTCGTGGCTTCCAGACGGGGTTTCATACGCGTGCCCTCTGGTGAATCCGTTCTTGCTGCTTCGCGAACCGGATGTTAAATTGCCTCACCTTGGAATTCAACTAGCAGGAGGAAGACTCCCATGAGCAGAAAGTGCTCGGTCTGCAGCAAGGGCCCCCAGTACGGCAACCGCGTCAGCCATGCCCATAACCAGACGCGGCACCGTTGGTTGCCCAATCTTCAGAAGATCAAGTTCGAGCAGGGCGGCAAGGTCCAGCGCGGCTACGTCTGCACCCGTTGCATCCGCACCGGTACGGTCAAGAAGGTCGTCTGACCCGTGTCGTCCCGTCCTACGGGATACGTTTGAACATGTGATACAGCCCTCCCGCTTCGAGCGGAGGGCTGATCTCGTTGATGGCCAGATCGGCCACCACGACCCGCATCTGCGGCACCATCTCTCCCGGTACCACCCAACCGATATCCCCCCCCCGGGCCGCCGCCGGCCCTGACGAGAACCTGGTTACCAGGGTGGCGAAATCCTCGCCCCGGGTAAGCTCGTCCTGCACCACTGCCACCAGCTTCTCGTCGTTCACCACCAGGTGCAACAAGTGGATCTTGCCCTGGGCCGAGGCCAGTTGTGCCTCGTCCCGCTGGGCGATAAGACGTAACTCCCAGGTCATGAGCTCGGCCAGATTGCTCCGGTCCCGGATCTTCAGCTCCGCCACCGCCGCCAGGGCCTCGTCCCAGCGGCCGGCGTTCTCCAGGATCTGGGCCCGGACCACATAGGCGCTCAGCATGTCCGGTTGCAGTTCCAGGGCACGGGTGATCTGCTCCAGGGCTTCCTGTCGCCGGCCCTGTTTGTCGAGATGGATCCCATAGTTGAAGTGCCCGACCGCGTCGTCGGGACGAACAACCAGGAAGGCGACAAACTCGTCGCCTGCTTCCAGGGTGCGTCCCGTCACTTCCAGGGCGTTGGCCAGATTGAAGCGGTAGACCGGATCGGCGTTGGGATCACTGACCGCCAGTTGCAAATAGACAATGGCCGAATCCATTGCTTGGACGGCGAAGAAGGTCTGCCCCAGGCTGCCATGGGTACGGCCACCCGGCTCCTTGGCCACGGCACGACGCCCGTAGGCCAAGGCCGCATCATGTTCACCGCTGAGGATAGCCAGCTCGGCCCCGAATATCAGGTCCTCCGCCGAGGGATCGGTTCGGGCCAAGGCATCGCGCTGATGGATGAAGGCCTGGTTCCAGAAGCCCTTGGCGGCAGAGATCTCCGCCAGCAAACCATGCAGCCAGGATCCATCGACACCCAGCACCTGTAGCTGTCGCAGCAGGTTGTAGGCCTTGGCTGGCTCGCCCTCGGCCAGGGACAGGCGTGCCAGCCCCTCCAGAATCCCCGCGTGCTCGGTGGAAATCGCCAGCCCCTGTTCCCATTGGTTGCGGGCCTCGTCCACCCGGTCGGAGCGCAGCAGGGCCCTGCCGTACCAATAGCGGGCTTCGGCATCACCCGGCTCCAGGGCAACCGCACGCTCGGCGTAGACCACTCCTTCTTCCAGACGACCCTCGCGCACTCCCATGACAGCCAGGGGCAACAGCACCTCCACCGACTCCCCCTCCTCACGGAGACACTCGATCAGCACCTCCCGGGCCTCCACGAAGCGGGCGGCCTGATACAGTTCCCTGCCTTCGGGGCAGGGCTCGGCCGGCGGTTGGGCCAACACGGGTACGGCCAGGGACAGCAGCAACAGTACGGCCGCTACGGTGGAATGCCGATAATAGGGCAGGCTGGTTTGGCGGATCGGAAGCAAAATGGGTAACCTCGTGGTCGGAACGTGTTCAAGTCATGTGCAAGGCGGTCGATACCTTGATCAACAGACCCCGACAGTAACGGTTCCCGGCCGAACCGGACGCGAAAAGGAAAGATAGGATCATGAGCGACGTGGCGAAACCCAGAATCCTGGTGGTCGAAGACGACCCGGATCTCCGCAAGATCCTGCGCCTGCAACTCGGCTCGCTGGGCTATGAAATCCTCGAAGCGGAAAACGGTGAACTCGGCTTTGCCGCCATGCAACAGGAACGCCCCGCCTGCGTGATCCTGGATCTCATGATGCCCGTGATGGATGGCTTCGGGTTCCTGAAAAGAGCCCGCAGTCTGAACCAGCTGCAGGAGATCCCCATCGTGATCCTGACTGCCAGCGAGGACGAGCGTAACCGCATACGCGGTTTCCAGTACCAGGCCGATGCCTACATGAGCAAACCCTACGATCTGGATGCTCTCGCCGCCCAGGTCGAGAAGCTCCTCGGCCGCCAGACCGCCTAGTGCTCTGTCAATCCGGTGTTTAACCCGCACACCGCATCCCTGGGTTCACAATCGTCCCGGCGCCAGGGGCGGCGGGCCGCTATGCCAACCAGCCCCTGATGGGGACGAGCCAGAAAGACGGCGCCAGCCAACACACCGCCGGATCCTCGGGATGTAAACGAATCTGATTTTCCAGCAGACCGTCCGCCTCGGCGGAGCCAAGCCGTCGCTGCTGTTGCACGCGTCCGGGCAGGCATGAGTCCGGCAGCGGATTGGCCGCCCAGGCAAGGGCCCCTGTATCGCCACTCTCATCCCCGGCGGCGGCAGCCAGTTCCAGACGCGCCAGGCGCTCGGTGCGCGGGCCACCCCTCACGAGTTCAGCGCACCGCTTGAGGCAGAGAGCATCATCCCCTCGCAGGAAAGCCACGCGCGCCGCCAGGAAAAGCCAGGCATCCGGTCCCACCGCGGGCAGGACATCCGCCACCGTTAGAGGTGGCGGCGCCTCATCGGGCAGTGCGGGTGTACGTCCCTGGCATACGGCAAGGTGTCCCTCGAGATACAGGGGACGCCAATCCTCGTCACCGCGGGAACCGGGCCAGCGTGCCAACAGTGCCGTCAGGTCGCGATAGCGCCGATATGCCAGATGGTGGCAGGCCAGAAGCCAGGCATAGACCGGCTCGGCGCTCCACTCGTGGGCCAGGGACTCCAGTCGCTTGCGGCACGACTCGGGGGCCGCCGTGAGATCTTCTGCCGCCGCCAGCAACAACTCTGCCCGGCCGAATCCCTGGGCCAGGTCCCGCCAGTCGGAGAAGTGTGCCACCACCTCTTCCGGGTGTCCGGTCAACAGGGCCAGCACGCCGCGCAGATAGGCCCCGAACAAACCCTCGTGGGTATGTCCCGGTCCGTTTTCCCCGCGACGCCTGTCCGTTTCGATCAGGAAATCCCGGGCCTGGGCCACTCCGCCCTGGTCCGCCAGGATCAAGGCCTTCAGATCGATGGCCAGGCGATAATCATCATTGAGGGCCAGGGCCGCCTCGACCTCGG
>QNDV01000075.1 GCA_003646045.1 bacterium | reverse complement strand
TCTGCGGCGTCCAGGACAGCACCCGCACCAGCTGGTCTCCGGCGCCCGGACGGTTCACGTGGGGCATACCCTTGCCGCGCATGCGAAAGATCTTGTGGCTCTGGGTACCGGCGGGAATCTTCAGGGCCACCTTGCCGTCCAGGGTGGGAACCTCCAGGCGCGTGCCGAGCATGAGGTCCACCGGCGAGACCGGCAGATCCAGCAACAAGTCGTCACCATGCCGTTCGAAGGTGTCGCTCTCGGTGACCTCGAAGACCACACGCAGGGCTCCGGCGGGAGCGCCGCCCTCGCCCATGTCACCCTTGCCTTCGAGTTCCATGTAGTTGCCGGTACTGACGCCGGCGGGGACCTTGATGTCCAGCGTTTCCTCGCCGCGCACCGTGCCCGTGCCCCGGCAGGAGACGCAGGGATCCTCGATGATCCGGCCCGAGCCCTGGCAATGGGGACAAGCAGCTTCGGTGACCATCTGCCCCAGCAGGGACTGGCGTACCTGTCGCACCCGGCCCTGGCCCCGGCAATGGGGGCAGGTGCTGGGTCGGCTGCCCGCCCTGGCGCCCGAGCCGTCACAGTCGTCACAAGCCACCTGCTTGTTGACCTTCACCTTGCGCTTGGCACCCTTGGCCGCCTCGACCAACGATACTTCCAGCTGGAGCTGGAGGCTGCGACCCGGGTGGCGCCCACCGCCACCGCGACCCTCGCCGCCGAAAGCATCCCCGAATCCACCCATGCCGAAATTGCGCAGGAACGACTCCAGGGCGTCGTTCAGATCGACGTTGAAGCCGCCGCCACCGAAACCGCCGCCGCTAAAGCCCTGATTGGGATCCGCATGGCCGAACTGGTCGTACTGGGCTCGCTTCTGCCGGTCCTTCAGGACCTCATAGGCTTCGGCTGCCTCGCGGAACTTCTCGGCCGCACTCGCGTCATCCGGATTCTTGTCGGGATGGTACTGGATGGCGTGTTTGCGGTAGGCGCGCTTGATGTCGCCCGCAGCCGCATCCCGGCCCACACCCAATACCTCGTAGTAGTCCCTCTTGCCCGCCATGGTCTCTCCCGGGTTCTAACTGGCGATGATGACCCGCGCCGGCCGCAGCACCATGTCGCCGAAACGATATCCCTGCTGCACCACTTCGATGATGGTGCCGTGTTCCGCGCCCTCACGCGGCGCTTGTGCCACCGCTTCGTGGCAATTGGGGTCGAATTGCAGATCAAGGGCCTCGATGATCTCCACGCCCCGCTCCCGCAGTACGGCACCGAAGCGCTGGTGGATCAACTCCACACCCTCACGCAGGCTGGTGGCCGAATTCTCCGACTCGGCCTCCATGGAGGCGAGGGCCCGCTCGAAATTGTCCGCCACATCCAGCAGGGAACGCAGTACGTCCGCCTGGGCGAACCGGCGGGTCTCGGTCATTTCTCGGCGCGAACGCTTGCGCACGTTGTCCAGCTCCGCCACCACCCGCAACCAGCGTTCATGCAATTCGTCGCGTTCGGCGGTCACCGTCTCCAGGGGTGTGGGAGGCTCGGTGGTTTCGGTATCCCCGTCGGCGTCGGATCCGTCATCGGCCCCGCCGGCCGCCGAATCGGCTGCCTCGGTCACGATCTCATCGACGAGATCATCGACTGGATCATCCGCCTCACGGGGTTTCTCTTCCGGGCGTTCATTCATGTCTGGTCGTCGTCCTTCCATGGTTGCCGGGGACCTCAATCCACCCGGCCGCCGATACTCTCGTCCAGGGCGCGTCCCAGCAGGTCGATGCCGTGCAGGGCGCGGTGATATGACATGCGGCGCGGTCCCAGCACCGCCATCATGCCGCGGCGACCATCAAGGGCGAAGCCCCTCGTCACCACGGCAAAGCGACGCAGGTCCCCCACCGGATTCTCGTCCCCGATCCAGACGCCCAACTCGCGGTTGCGATGCCGATCCAGACGAGCCAGTGCCCGCCGGATGGCCCGCGGGGATTCCACGAAACGAAGCAGGGCCTTCAGGGGTTCCGGGTGATGGAACTCGGGCTCTTCCAGCACGTTCGCCACCCCCTCGAGCTCCACCTCGCCTTCTGCCAGTTCGTCCAGGGCCAGGCGGCAACCCCGGGCCAGTTCAGCGGCACACTGCGATGCCGGCGAACGCATCAGATCCGGCGTCTCCAGTTCGCCGGCCCTGATCCGGGCCACCGTCAAACGCCGCGCGCGGCGCGACAGGGCACGACCGGCTTCGGCCACTACTGCCCGCGGACGCTCCTGCTGCAGGTCCACCAGGCCCGTGCGGACCAGGGCATTCTCCAGAATCAGCACCAACAGCACCACCGAGGCGGAACGGGGATGGACCTCGATCCTGGTGACGCCCACGTCTTCCCAGGACGGTCCCAGCACGATGCTCACGTTGTCCGTCAGACGACTCAACAGCCGCGCGACTTCACGCGGCTCCGTGGCGGCGGATCCCGCCGCCAGTCCCTTGGCCAGGAGTCGCCGCATGCCAGCGGGGGCCTCCAGCCGCCGCAGGCCCCAACCGGCCCGCAGGCTGTCCACATACACGCGGAATCCCGGATCCGTGGGGATCCGGCCCGACGAGGTATGGAGCTGGAACAACAGTCCCTGCTGCTCCAGTCGCTTCATGACGCCACGAATGGTGGCCGATGACACGGGACTCCCGAGGGACCGTTCCACCAGGCCCGAACTCACCGGCCGCCCGGTCTCCACATTCAGGCGCACCACCGCCTCGAGGATCTCCCGGGATCGCGCGTCCAGTTCCAGGCTTCGGTTGCTTGTTGCCATGTTACCGCGGGTTCGAGGGAGGTATCCGGTTGCCGGTGGCCGCACAAGGTAAGCACCCGGGTTTCCGGGTGTCAACCGACGCGGAGGCGGCTCACGTCAGGTGCCGGGCCAAAGCCGCCTCGATGGTGTCGATTCTCAGGAATCCCCGCGGCGTCAGGGCCAGTTTTCCATGGTCCATGGTCCACAGTCCCTCGTCCAATCCCCGCTGCATGGCCAACGCCCCGCGGGGCAAGCGTGCCAGGGGAACCCCCGCGCAGGTGCGCAGCGCTAGAATAACCTGTTCCAGCCGCCGCGCCGCCGGTTCCCTCTCATCCACCGCCACCTCCGGCGGGTGGCCCGCAGCCAGGGCGGCGTGCCAACCGGGCAGGGACTCGATGTTGCCGTACCTCCGGCGTCCCCAGCATCCGTGGGCGCCGGGCCCCAGGCCCAGGAAAGGCACTCCCCGCCAGTAGTTGCCGTTATGCCGGGACTCGGCGCCGGGACGCGCGAAATTCGAGACCTCGTACTGGGCCAGCCCCAGGGCGGCCAGACGGTCCACGCACCCCAGGTAGGCAGCCTCGGTCTCCTCATCCGCCGGCAGGACCGTTCTGCCGGCAGCCACGTCGGCGGCCAGGCGGGTTCCGCCGTGCAGTTCGAGGATATACAGGGAAATGTGTTCGACGCCCAGGTCCACCGCCATGGCCAGTTCGTCCCCCAGGCGCTGTTGGTCGACCCCCGGCCCCAGGATCCAGTCAGCGGATACCCTGTCGAAATGGTGACAGGCCCGGGCCAGTGCCTCCAGGGCAGTGGTCGGGTCGCAGTCCCGCCCCAGGCGCGCCAGCACCGCCGGGTCCAGGCTCTGCACGCCCAGACTGACGCGGTTCACCCCGGCGGCACGCCAGGCGTCCGCCACCTCGGTGGTGAACGACTCCGGGTTGGCTTCCACCGTGAACTCGAGGTCCGGTGCCGTGGGCAGACTACCCACCGTACCGTCTACCAGTCGGGTGAACAGCTCCGGTTCCAGACACGACGGCGTACCACCACCCACGTAGACCGTGCCCAGCGCTCGCCGACCATCCGCCAGGACCGCACAGCGTTGCCGTCGCAGCTCCAGCTCGGCCGGTACGGCGGCCACGTAGCGGGCGCGGTCGGCACGGCCGTGCTCGGCCGTGCGGGGGAAATGGCAGTAGGAACAGATGGAGCCACAGAAAGGCACGTGGATATAGAGTCCACCCGCACCCACTGTTGTCAACGTACCAGGTCGCCGAGCCTGCTGAACCGCGGCAGGTGCCGGTCACGATCCCAGGACCAGTAGATGAACAGGGCCTTGCCCTTGATCAGCTTGAGATCCAGCGGGCCCCAGTAGCGGCTGTCCATGCTGTTGTAGCGGTTGTCCCCCATCATGAAAATAGTCCCCTCGGGCACCACGTAGGGATCGGGCATGCCGTCCCAGGGCCAGCGGTGGTTGCGGGGATTGCGCACATAGTGGGCCTGGTCCTTCTTGGCCCGGGGCGCGGGACAACTTTCCGGATCGGTCCAGGTGGGGATGCAGGTGTGATCGGCGTCGGGATCTCCCAGGTTCGACTCGAAAGCCAGGCCGTTCACATAGACCACACCTTCGCGTACGGCCACCGTGTCACCAGCCACCGCCACGCACCGCTTGATGTAGTCCTCGTTCCGGTTCCGCGGGTACTCGAAGACGATGATGTCCCCCTGGCGCGGTTGCCGGATGGCCGGCAGACGCAACACGGGCAGGTCGTCGATGATGGTCCAGTTTATCACGGGAACGCGGATCCGGTCCGGTGTCTTGGCGCCGTAGAGGAACTTGTTCACGAACAGGAAATCGCCGATCTGCAGGGTCTCGAGCATGGACCCCGTGGGGATGGTGAAGGCCTGGAAAATGAACTGGCGCAGCACCAGGGCGATGAGTACCGCCGAACCGATGGCCTTGACGTATTCCACGAAGGTCTCGCGTGGTGTACGCTTCACCGGTCGGGCCCTGGCGGCCCCGGCCTGTGTCTGCTTGTCCTTGCGCCAGAACCGCCAGTTGATGCTTTTCCAGTCGAAGTTCTCCAGGTTCATCGCTCCACCTTCAATACTGCCAGGAACGCATCCTGGGGAATCTCCACACTGCCCACCATCTTCATGCGCTTCTTGCCTTCCTTCTGCTTCTCCAGCAGCTTGCGCTTGCGCGAGATATCACCGCCGTAACACTTGGCCGTCACGTTCTTGCGGAAGGCCTTGACCGTGGTGCGGGCCATGACCCGCGTACCGACGGCCGCCTGGATCGCCACCGGGAACATCTGCCGGGGGATCAGTTCCTTCAGCTTCTGGCAGAGCTTCAGCCCCCAGTTGTGGGAATTGTCGCGGTGGACAATGCAGGTCAGGGCATCCACCAGGTCGCCGTTGATCAGGATATCCAGGCGCACCAGGTCGTCCTGGCGGTGGCACAGGTATTCGTAGTCCAGCGACGCATAACCCTTGGTCACGGACTTGAGCTTGTCGTAGTAGTCCACCACCAACTCGTTGAGCGGCAGGTCGAATTCGATGTTCACCCGTTCGGTGTCCAGGTACTCCAATTTGGTCTGCACGCCGCGCCGGTCCAGGGAGATCTGGATCACGGCCCCCACGAATTCCTTGGGGGTGATCACCGTGGCCCGGACGATGGGCTCGCGGATCTCGGCGATCTCGCGCACGTCCGGCAGCAGGGCCGGGTTTTCGCAAAGCAGAACCTCGCCACTCCTCATGGCCACTTCGTATTCCACGTTGGGCAGGGTGGCGATGAGGCTGAGATCGTACTCGCGTTCGAGGCGCTCCTGGATGATCTCCATGTGCAACAGACCCAGGAAGCCGCAGCGGAAACCGAAGCCCAGGGCCGCCGAGGTCTCCTTCTCCCAGGTCAGCGAGGCGTCGTTCATCTGCAGTTTCTGCAGGGCATCCAGCAGGTCGTCGTACTGGTCGTTGTCCGTGGGGTACATGCCGGAAAAGACCATGGGCTTGGCCTCGGTATAGCCGGGCAGGGGACCGTCGCAGGAATTCTCGGCCAAGGTCACGGTATCGCCCACCCGTACGTAGCGCACGTCCTTGGCCCCGGTGGCGATATAACCCACCTCCCCCGCGGTCAGTCGCTTCTGGGCAATCCGGTCCATGCGGAACCAGCCGATTTCCGCCACCTCGAAATGCCGTTCATTGCCGAAGAGGCGGATCAGCTCTCCCTTGCCGATGGTGCCGTCGAAGAGGCGCACGTACGCCACCGCTCCCACGTAGGGATCAAAGACCGAATCGAAGATCAGGCCCCGGGGCGGCGCCTGCGGATCACCGCTGGGCGCCGGCACCAGGTCGATAATGGACTCCAGCAAATGACCGATACCCTCGCCGGTCTTGGCACTGACCTGGATGATCTCGTCGGGATCACAACCCAGCAGGTCGATGAACTGCTCGGCGACAAAATCGGGACGCGCCGCGGGCAGGTCGATCTTGTTGATCAGGGGGATGATGGTGAGGTCGTGTTCGAGGGCCAGGTAAAGGTTGTTGATGGTCTGGGCCTGCACTCCCTGGACCGCGTCCACCACCAGCAGGGCCCCTTCGCAGGCGGCCAGGCTGCGACTGACCTCGTAGTGGAAGTCCACGTGTCCCGGCGTGTCGATGAGGTTCAGCACCCATGAATCACCGGCAGGATCAGTCCAGTCCATGCGGATGGGATGGCTCTTGATGGTGATGCCGCGCTCCCGCTCCAGGTCCATGGAGTCCAGCACCTGCGCCTGCAATTCCTTGCCCTTGAGCGTGCCGGTGTGCTCCAACAGCCGATCGGCCAGGGTACTCTTACCGTGGTCGATGTGGGCGATGATGCAGAAGTTGCGCGTTCTTGTCTGTGGGTCAGCCATGGCATCCTGGGGTTCGGGGACAGGGGTAATGACCGCTCCGGCGGTGCCGTAGGCGGCGACAGCCCTCAAATCTAGTGTTTAAAAGGTCTTTCGCCACTGGAAAACGGTCACGGTCAGGGGCGGCGTGCCCCCGGGCATATCACCACCCGGCAATCCGAACTGGTCATCCCAGCGGTTCGGCACCGGTACCGGATCATTGTCGAACTCGAAGAGGTGGGCACCCACGTAGGCATCCAGGGCCACGATCAACAACACCCCCCCGGACCACCAGGCCCAGTCCCTCATCTGCTCCCAGCTCTCCTCGGCCACTGCGTTGTAATAGTCGTGGTTGGGATCGTCCGCCGGAAAGTTCAGGGCAAAATCCCGTGCCCTGACGGCCTGTCGATCCTTGGAGATCATGTTGGACCAGTAGAACATCTCCACCCCGAAAGCCAAGGCCCCGCGCCAGGAGTTCTCGGCATACAACTGGCCCCAGCCGGGAAAGACCGGCGTCATGATCACGGCGGCAGTAGGGCTGACCCCCGTGTGCCAGACGTTGACCGGCGGCTCCACCTCAAGGGCCCCCGCAGCGGGTTGCGCTACGAGGGAAGTGTCGACAAGCGCAGTCGCCTCCAGGCTGTCGGCCGGGGCCGTGCCGACCGCACTGGTGCTGTCGTAGGGCGTAGTCACCTGGGCCGCCGCGCCCACCGCACCCACGAGCAGGATTCCTCCCAGTACCACCGACAACAAGCATTGTCGCAGGCCGTGAATCATGTCGCTCCACTATCCCCCGCGTCCCAGCTTGCCGGCACGCGCACTGACAGTTTTTCCGGGATGATGCCGACAGTGTGTTCTCCCGCCGGCAGGACACCCGGCTCACCGTCCCGGTGGTAGGCCACCGGACCGGTCGCCGAGAAACGCAGTTCCCTGTCACGCCGGTAGTGGACGGCAGGATGTTCGATCCTCTGGCCCCGCGCCGCCCGGGGCACCATTCCCATCCCGGAGACCGCGCTCACGGGGTGGACCAGGAAGCCGTCGAGCCAACCATCATCCAGCCGTGCACCGGGAGCCAAACGGAAACCGCCGCCGGTAGTGGGTCCATTGCAAATCTCCACCATGAGGATCCTGCCTTCCTCGCGCGTGCCGTCCCCGAACTCCCAGACCACGTCCTGGCCCCGGTAGTCCACCAGTGTCACCAGTGTCGCCAGGGTATAGCGTAAACCGCCCAGCCAGCGCCAGTAGGTGGCGGCTCGACCCGAGATGAGGCCGGCCGCGAACAACCCCAGGGAGTTGATGAAGCGCTGGTCGTCCACGTGGGCCACATCCACCTGGACGGTGCGGCCGTCGCAGATGGCAGCCAATCCGTCGGCCACCGTGGGACAGCCGATGCCGCGGGCAAAATCGTTGCCACTGCCCGACGGCAACACGCCCAGGGGCGTGCCGGTTCCCACCAGTCCCATGGCTGTCTCGTGGACGGTGCCATCACCCCCCACTGCTACCACCAGATCCGCACCGTCGGTCGCCGCCTCCCGGGCCAGGTCGGTGGCATCGCCGGTTCCGGTGGTTGGGCGCAATCGCGCCGTGACACCCCGCGCCTGCAGCAGTTGCACCGCCCGGTCACCGTCGAGGCGGTTGCGGCCGCTGCCGGCGAAAGGATTGGCGATCACCGTCGCGTTCATGGTTGCTGGATCCTGACACCAGGGGAAAGGGGATGGCGGGAATGTGTGGGAATCGAACCCACCTCGGACGGTAAACGCGCCCAACAAAAGGATTTGAAGTCCCCGGGGCCCACCAGGACCCATCCATCCCCACGTTGCAAGATAATCGATTTTGGAGAACGTGACAACTCGCTAGAATTTTCTACCCCTTCAACGGCTGGCAATCGCCTCAATTTCGACACGTGCGCCCAGCGGAAGAGCGGCAACTTCGAATGCCGCCCGTGCGGGGGGC
>QNDV01000074.1 GCA_003646045.1 bacterium | reverse complement strand
GTTCAGGAAATTACGCCAACTGGGCTCTTCCAGATTGAGCAGGGATTTCAACTCTTCATCGCTGAAATGGTCATTGCCCGTGAGTTGGACCTTGTGCAGACGCTGGGCCTCGAGGCCAAAGTCCAGTTCCTCGTCGGCGTGAACAGCGCCGGCAACCAGGGTTACTCCCAGCGCAAGCAGGAGCACGAGCCACCATGTCGCCCTGCCGCTCCCCGGCGCGGCCGGGCCGTTGTCCTGTTGGTGACCTGATCTCAAGCCTGAGCACTGCTCCCGGTGTCAGCCAAGGCGCTTCCCCGGACACGGTCCGCTGCACCGTGCCTGGGCCGACTGTGCCCCTGCCACACCCGGGGCGCAACAAAAGGCTGGAACCAAACCCGCCCGGGTGCTATCGAAGCTGTGTAGCCGTACCGTCGGCGGAACCCCGGTTCCGCCCGGGCCCCTCCCGCCGGAGTGAGTCAATGTCTGCCAGTCGTAACCCGGTCGTCCTCGCGGCCACTGTACTTCATGCTGCCCTGTTCATCGCCCTGGCCGTCGCACCAGGCTGCAGCAACGAACCGGCTTCCCCTCTCGAAGTCACCGACCTCTCGGACGCCGAGTTGCTCTTCGTCCAGCGTATCATCGTCCTGGAGCGGGCCCGTGCCGTAGCTCTCCAGGACCGGGAAACAGGTGATGCCCTGCTGGACTCCCTGGCCGCCGCCTGGGGCGACAGTTCTCTTGCCGACACCGCCGCCGCCATGCCTGGCGAGCCCGAACGCGCCGCACGAATCGGCCGCCTGCTGGTCAACCTGCTCGCGGCCGAGCAGGATTCACTGATTCACGCCCCTCGCCCCGACAGGCTGGGCGCACCTCTGCCGACGCCGGCAATTCCCGACAAGTAACAGCAGGACGAGCTGTTTCTGCCCGCCGGCGGGACCACTAGTGTCCCGTCACCTTCCATACATCCAGTACCACCACGAAAGTCATGAAGAGCAGCAGGATGATCAGCCCCATCTGGGTGGCTATGGCCTGCATCCGCTCCGGTACCGGCCGTCCCCCACGGGCTGCCTCCACCAGCAGGAACAACACGTGCCCTCCGTCCAGGACGGGAATGGGCATGAGATTCAGCAGAAAGAGGTTCACCGAGAAGAAGGCGATGAAATACATGAGGTGCGAGAAACTCCAGCGCAGCATTTCGCCGGCTGCCTGGCCGATACGCAGCGGTCCGCCCACTGCATCAAGTCCCAGCTTGCGGCGCACGAAATCCCGCAGCACACCCACAGTCAGGCTGATGGTGCTTCGCGTGCGATCCCAGCCCAGGACCACGGCACGTAGGAAACTCACCTTCTGCGAGCCGAAGAAGGGCTCGAAGTAGATGCGTCCCCCGGTCTGTCCGGGTTGGATATCGGCCAGATCGGGCACTACCGAGCCGGACATGGACTGGCCATCCCGCTCCCAGGCGAGCTCAATCTCCTGCTCCGCTGACCCGTTCACCGCCTTGGCGATGGCCGCGAAGGAGGTCACCGGTTGCCCGGCCACCGCCACGATGACATCACCCTTGCGCAGCCCAAGCTTCGCCGCCGGGCCGCCCCGCTGAACCAGGCCCACGGTGGTGTTCCAGGGTTGCAGTCCCACGGACCAGTAACCCTCGGCGGCATCGAATACCGGAGCGAGAATCAGGTCGGTCCGCTCGCCGTCACGATCGACCGTGACCGTTACCGGCGGCGTTTCACCACTTTGTCGCTGCGCGGGGGGCAGGACACCCAGTTCCACGCCGTCCCAGTCCTGCACCGACTTGCCGTCCACGGTCAGGATGTGGTCGCCCACGGCAAACCCCGCCAGGGCCGCCGGCGAGTCCGCCCGCACTTCTCCCACGGTGGTGAAGGGAATGGTCCGCAACCCCTCCACCGCGATCAGGCCTGTGTAGATGATGAATGCCAGCAGGAGGTTGAACAACGGTCCGGCCACGAAGACCAACAGGCGTTGCCAGGTAGGTCGCAGGTTGAACCGGCGTTCGGACGGGATGTCCTCGTCCAGGTCGGCCGCTTCGCGGTTGCCTTCGAGAGTACCCAGGGGATACTTGCGTTCCTCCCAGGTACCTGTGTCCTGGATCTCCTCCATCATCCCTTCGCCGGCCATTTTCACGTAGCCCCCGAAAGGGAACGCGGAAAGGACGTACTCGGTTTCGCCCACGCGCTTGCGCAGGATCTTCGGACCGATCCCGATGGAGAATGTCTTCACGTACACGCCGAAGAGCTTGCAGAACAGGAAATGTCCGAGCTCGTGGACAATCACCACGAGTCCCAGGGTCAACAGGAACGCGAACAGGGTAGACGCCAAGTTGCTGGTCACTTCAAACCTCGGGGGTTTTGGCCGGACGCAATTGAACGCGCGGCATGACGGCGGGCGTCGGCATCCACCGCCAACGCATCCGCCAGGTCTTCTATGGTTCCACCGGGCACCGCATCCAGACAGTCGGCGATGATCCGGGGAATATCCAGGTACGCTATACGCCCCTCCAGCAGTGCCCGCACGGCCTCCTCGTTGGCGGCATTGAGCACCACCGGCGCCGCACCACCGGCCTCGCCGGCCTCCCGGGCCAGGCGCAGGCAGGGAAAACGAACCGGGTCGGGCGGTTCGAATCGCAATGGTCCCGCCTTCAGCAGGTCGAGCCGCTCACCGGCCAGGGGCCAGTGCCGTTCGCCACTGATGGCGTACAACAGGGGGATCCTCATGTCCGCCGTGCCGAGTTGCGCCAGCAGGGCCCCGTCCACGAATTCCACCAGCGAATGGATCACCGAGCCGGGATGCACCACCACATCGATGTCGGCATAGGGCAGTCCGAAGAGATGGTGGGCCTCGATGACCTCGAGCCCCTTGTTCATCAGGGTAGCCGAATCAACAGTGATCTTGGGGCCCATGTTCCAAGTCGGATGATCCAGCACCTGCTCCAGGGTCACCGCGGCCAACTCGGCGGCAGGTGTGCGGCGGAAGGGCCCGCCCGATGCGGTCAGCACCAGACGCGCTATTTCACCGGGTTCCCGGCCCGAAAGGCACTGGGCAATGGCCGCATGTTCCGAATCCACCGGTAGGACCTCGGCACCACCGGCGTTGACCGCCGCGCGCACCAGATCACCGCCCACCACCAGCGATTCCTTGTTGGCCAGGGCGATGCGCAGTCCCCGGCGGGCCGCGGCCAGGGTCGGAGCCAGGCCTCGTGCACCCACCAGGCCGTTCACCAGACAGTGGGCCCCGGCGGGTTCAGTCACCGCCTCGATCAGTCCCTCGGGACCGGAGGCCAACAGGCGGCCTCGCAGCTCCGGTTGCCGGGATATCCCCTGACGGGCCTGTGGATCCGCCACCGCCACCAGGGGTGGAGCGTGGTCCGGGCAAGCCGCAGCCAGATCAGCCAGTTCCCGCACCAGGATCTCCGTGTTACTGCCGCAGGACACCGCCACCACCTGCAGCCGGTCCGGGTTGCGCCTTACCAGATCCAACGTCTGGCGTCCGATGCTGCCCGTCGCCCCCAGTACCACAAGCCCCAGGGGGGCCTCGTACCGGCGACGCGGTTCACCACAGGCATACAGGGGCAGGGACGCGGGTACCGGGGTCATGGGCTGCGGAACTCCGTTTCCCCGGCCCGTCAGATGACGAAGAGCCGGAAGTAGTAGTAGGTCACCGGTACGGTGAACAACAGGGAGTCGAATCGATCCAGGATCCCTCCGTGGCCCGGAATCAGCTCGGCGGTATCCTTGGTGCCGGCATCACGTTTGAGCAGCGACTCCACCAGGTCTCCCAACTGGGCCGCCAGGCCGACTACGAGTCCCAGCAAGGTTCCGGCCAGGGGAGTCATGAAGACGGCGAATCCCCGGGCACAGAGCCAACCCACCACCGCGGCACCGATCAAACCGCCCACGGCGCCTTCCACTGTTTTCTTCGGGCTGACCCGCGGCAGCAGCGGATGGCGACCGAAGGCCACACCCGCCAGATAGGCGCCGGTATCGGTGGCCCAGGTGACCAGGGCCGCATAGAAAACCATGTGGGCTCCCAGCAGCGGATCCGCCCCCTGGCTCGCCGGCAATTCCCTCAGCATGACCAGGTGTCCCCCCAGCCAGCCCACGTACATGATGCCGAACAGGGTCACACCGATGTGGACCAGGGAATGGGACATGTCCCGGCGCATGAGTTCGCGCACCATGATGGCCATGAGGCTGGCCGTCAGGATCAGCGGTACGGCCACTCCCTGCCGCCAGGCGTAACCGCTCATGGCCAGGGCACAGAAATAGCCCAGCAGCGCGAAGGGCTGGTAGCCCTTGGCACGCATCATCCGGTAGAACTCGTGCAGGCCCAGCAGGATCACCATGGCTACCAGCAGGGCGAAAAAAACACCACCCCTGAGGGTGATGACATAGAGGCATGGCACACCCACCACCGTCACCGCCAACCGGGGCAGGATGCCCGCGGCCAGGAAACGGTTGACGGCGCCCGGGGAATCCCCGTTGCCGTTGGTTCCGCCCGTCACGGGCGCACCTTGAGCAGGCGTTTCCAGCGTGCAGGGTCCAGGATGCCACTACCGCTGCCTGCGTCCGGCCCGGTGTCGGCCCCGGGGAGGGCCCCGTAACGCCTCTCACGCCCCTGATAGTCGGCTACCGCCAGCAACAGGTCCCGCTCGCCGAAGTCGGGCCACAACACGGGAGTGATCAACAACTCGGCATAGGCCGCCTGCCACAGCAGGAAGTTGCTCAATCGAGCCTCGCCGCTGGTGCGGATCACCAGGTCCGGGTCGGGGATTCCCGCGGTCCACAGACCGCGGGCAAAGGAATCCTCGTCCACCATGGCCGGATCCACTTCGCCGGCGGCAATACGCCTCGCCAGATCCACGGCTGCCCCCAGGATCTCCTGCCGACCGCCGTAGGCCACGGCCAGGTTCAACAGCAACCCGTCGTTGCCGGCCAGGTAATCGATGGTGTCGCGCAGGGCCTTGCGGGCCACGGCGGGCAACCGTTCCAGGTCGCCGCAGACCGCCAACCGCACGCCGCGGGCATTCAACTCTTCCCGCTCGGCCAGCAGGCTTTCGTGAAGAAAATGCCAGAGCGCCTTCACCTCCGCCTCGGGGCGGTTGAAGTTCTCCTGGCTGAAGGTGTAGAGCGTCAGGACCTCGATGCCCAGGCTGCCACTGGCCTCCAGGGTACGGCGCACAGCGTGGCGTCCGGCCCGGTGTCCGGCCAACCGCGGCAGACAGCGGCGTCGGGCCCAACGTCCGTTGCCGTCCATGATGACCGCCACGTGGCGAGGAATCAGACCCCGGTCCCGGACCCTGGCCCTCAGGGCCGCCAGGTCCATTCCAGCCAAATCAGCCATGTCCTGGATATCCGTCATGACCCCGCCAATCAAAGCTCCATGATATCGTTCTGTTTGGCCGTGACGATGGCGTCGACCTGCTCGCAATACGAGTCGGTCAGCTTCTGCACATCGTCACGCTCCCGATGCAGGTCGTCCTCGGTGATCTTGCTGTCCTTCTGCTCCGCCTTGAGAATATCGTTGGCCTCCTGGCGGACCTTGCGCACGGCGATCTTTCCCTCTTCCGCCACTTCGCGGGCCTGCTTGCCCAGGTCCTTGCGGCGATCCTCCGTCAACTCCGGTATCTGGATGCGGATCATCATGCCGTCGCTGGCCGGATTGAGCCCCAGGTTGCTGGCCTGGATGCCTTTTTCTATGGCGCCGATCACGTTCCGATCGAAGGGTTTGACGGTCAACAGACGAGGTTCCGGTACGGAAACCGATGCCAACTGCTGCAGGGGTGTCGGCTCGCCGTAGTATTCCACCCGTACCCCGTCCAGCAGGGCCGGCGTGGCCTTCCCGGTGCGGATACGCGTCAGCCGGGATTTGACCATGTCGAGGACCTCGTCCATGGCGAGTTCCGCGTTCTCCTTGGCTTCTGTACTCATCAGTCGGACTCCTTCGTGATCCAGGTGCCGAGTTGGTCACCCGTCATGGCCTTGACCAGGTTCCCCGGGTCGGAGATATCGAAGACGAATACGGGCAGGTCGTGCTCGGCGCACAGGGTGACGGCCGTCAGATCCATGACCCGCAGACGCTCGGCGATGACCGTATCATAGTCCAGCTTGTCGTAGCGTCGCGCGTCGGCGTGGGCGTGGGGATCCTTGTCGTAGACCCCGTCCACCTGGGTGCCCTTGAACAGAGCGTCGGCGCTGATCTCCAGCGCCCGCAGGGCCGCTGCGCTGTCGGTGGTGAAGTAGGGATTGCCGGTACCGCCGGCGAAGATCAATACCGTTCCCTGCTGCATCAGGGCCAGGGCGCGGTCACGGGCGAAGGCCGCGGTCAGGGGGCGCTGTTCCCGCGGACTGAGAATGGCGGACTTGAGGCCCTCGGCACGCAGGTAGTCCCGGACGATGGCGGCGTTCATGACGGTGCCCAGCATGCCCACGTTGTCGGCGGTGACCCGGTCGACTATCTGCAGGTTGGCGCTGCGGGCGCGGAAGATATTGCCCGCACCCACCACGATGCCGATCTGGACTCCGGTCTGCACAACCTGGGCCACGGCCTGGGTAAGAGCCGTCAGGCGCTTGTGGCTGTACTGTTCACCGTCGCCCATGAGGGCCTCGCCGGAGAGCTTCAGAAGTATGCGTGTGAACTTCAAATGATTCCCTTCCCATTACCGGTTCGTCGGCCGCGGCCCGGGACGCCCGGGATTCCGTGTCCCAAAGGGTGCCGTATCCAAAAAAAAGCCCGGGTCCCACGGACCCGGGCTCAATGGCAGCGAGGAACTAGGAGCCGATCTGGTAGCGCGCGAAGCGCTTGATCTGCATGTTCTCGCCCAGCGCACCGATGACGGACCTCAGGTAGTCCCCGACCGTCATGTCCGGATCCTTCACGTACTTCTGCTCAAGCAGGACGATCTCAGAGTAGTACTTGTCCACTTTCCCTTCAACAATCTTGTCAATGATGTTTTCAGGCTTGCCCTGCTCCTTCATCTGGCCCGCATAGATCTCACGTTCCTTCTCGATGAGGGAACTGTCGACCTCTTCCCGGGTCACGGCCATGGGACTGGCCGCAGCGATGTGCATGGCCACATTGTGGACGAATTCCTGGAAATCGTCAGTGCGGGCCACAAAATCCGTCTCGCAGGCGACTTCGATCAGTACGCCTACTTTGCCACCCATGTGAATGTAGCTGCCCACGACTCCCTGGGCCGTCTCGCGCCCTTCCTTCTTGGAGGCCGAAGCGATGCCCTTCTTGCGCAGGTACTCCACTGCCAGCTCCATGTCGCCCCCGGTCTCCTTGAGGGCCTTCTTGCAATCCATCATGCCGGCGCTGGTGGCGTCGCGCAGTTCCTTGACCATTTTGGCGGTGATATCCATGATTCCTCCGGGTCCCGGCTCTGGGTCGGGCTCAGCGGGACCGCGCCCGCGGCACGGTCAGGTTAGATCTGGCGGGGCCGGTCCGCAACGGCCGGCCCCAGGTGTTCTATTCAGTGGTCAACTACCTGCCGGGGCGGTGCCGTCGGTACCGGGTTTCGCGTCGCCGGCGTCAGCAGCCGGCTTGGCTTTCCGGACCGGAGCCTCGACCTTGCCCGCATCACCCTCCAGGGAAGCGGTGGCCTTGTCCTCGGCCTTCGGCTTCTCAGCCATGGCCGCATTCTTGCCCGCACCCTTATCCGCACCCTTGTCCGCACCCTCGTGGCGGGACGCACGGCCCTCCTCGAGAGATTCGGCCACCACGCGCGTGAACAGGGTAATCGCCCGGATGGCATCGTCATTGCCGGGGACCGGGAACTGCACCAGGTTCGGGTCGGCGTTGGTGTCCACCACACCGATGACCGGAATACCCAGCTTGTTGGCCTCGCGGACCGCCGTCTCCTCTTCGACCGTATCTACCACGAACAGCGCGTCAGGCACGCCCTTCATCTTGCGGATGCCGCCGAGGTTGGTGTTCAGCTTCTCGAATTGCCGGCTGAACTGGAGCTGCTCCTTCTTGGAGAAATTCTCCATGCGGCCGTCGTTCATCATGGCCTCGATCTCATCGAGCTTCTGCACGCTCTTGTAGATCGTCTGGTGATTGGTGAGCATGCCGCCCAGCCAGCGTTCGGTCACGTAGGGCATGCCCACGCGATCGGCGTACTCGCGGATGGCCACCTTGGCCTGCTTCTTGGTGCCGACGAAGAGCACAGTGCCGCCCTTGGCGCCCACTGTCTTCAGGAAAGCACAGGCCCGATTCAGGGCCCGCAGTGTCCGCTGCAGATCGATGATATAGATGCCGCCCCGGGCGATGAAGATGTACGGCTTCATCTTGGGGTTCCATTTGCGGGTCTGGTGCCCGAAATGGACACCCGCCTCGAGCAGATCCTTGAGTCCGACTTTAGCCATGATGGCCTTCCTTCTTTTGGTTGATCCTCCCCGGCCTTCGACGGTTCGGGACGAGCTGCGAGCGCCTTCAAGCGACACGCCGCCACCAGGTCCCATCCTCGGGCCGGTTCGTAGTGGGGCCCGGGCCGTACTGCCCGACGCCCTGGGTTCTCCCGCGGCCTAGCGCTTGGAGAACTGGAACCGCTTGCGGGCGCCCGGCTGGCCGTACTTCTTGCGCTCGACCATGCGCGAGTCCCGGGTGAGGAAGCCGTGCTTGCGCAGCGGC
>QNDV01000073.1 GCA_003646045.1 bacterium | reverse complement strand
TCACCGGGCTGGTCATGGCCCGCCTGCGCGGAAGAGTGGCCGGTCGCACCGTGCGATCCTGGGTGAAGGAGGAACTGGCGGGAGCAAACCGGCAAGCGGCGGCTCCAAGGGATACCGCACCCCCACCCTGGACCTGCTGCAACGCCTCAAGGCCCCGGTCTGGAGCCAGGTCACACTGCAGACCAGCCGTGGCAATTTCTCGGGCCTGATCCTGCCCCGCAGCGAGACGGCCGATGCCGATCACATCGTTTTGAAATTGGCCACCGGCTACAACATCGGCATACGACACGACACCGTGACGGACATCGAGGTGCGCGGTCGCAAGGAAGCCAACTACCAGATCCCCCAGAAGGAATTCCCCTTCGACCCCGGCAAACCGCGCGTCAAGCTCTTCGGTACCGGCGGCACCATCGCCAGCCGACTCGACTACCGCACGGGTGCCGTGATTCCCGCCTTCAGTCCGGGCGAGCTCTATGGCTCGGTGCCGGAACTGGCGGATATCTGCAACATGGAGACCGACAAGCTCTACGGCGTGTTCAGCGAGAACATGGGGCCGGAAGAGTGGATGGGCACGGCCCGTGCCGTGGCCGCGGAGATAGAGAAGGGCGTGACAGGCATCGTCGTGGGGCACGGCACCGACACCATGCACCACACCGCCGCCGCCCTGAGCTTCATGATCCAGGATTCGCCCGTACCCATCGTCATGGTGGGCAGCCAGCGCAGCAGCGACCGCCCCAGCAGCGACGCTGCCATCAACCTCATCAACGCCACCCGCACCGCCGCGACCAGCGACATCGCCGAGGTGATGGTGTGCATGTTCGGCCCCACCAGCGACCGCTACGGCCTGCTGCACCGGGGCACCCGCGTGCGCAAGATGCACTCGTCCTACCGTTCCACCTTCCGGACCCTGAGCGACATCCCCCTGGGCAAGATCGACGGTGACGGCGTCACCCACTTCAGGGACGACTACCACCGCCGCCGCGATGACAAGCAGGTCAAGCTGCAGGCCGTCTTCGACGACCGGGTCTCGCTGGTCTACTACTACCCCGCCATGAAGCCGGACATCATCGACTCGCTGGTGGAGAACGGCTACCTGGGGATCGTCATCGCGGGCACCGGCCTCGGCCACGTGAACAAGCCCCTGTATCCGGCCCTGGACCGGGCACGTGCGGCGGGTGTGCACATCTACATGACGGTGCAGACCATGTGGGGCTATGTGCAGATGTATGTCTACGAGACGGGACGCGAGATCATGGGCCTGGGCGTGGTGCCCGCGGCCAACATGCTGCCCGAGGTGGCCTACGTGAAGCTGGGTTGGGCCCTGGGCCAGACCCATGACCGGGACGAGGTGAAGCGCATCATGCTGACTCCGGTGAACAGCGAAACCACCGAGCGCGAGCCGCACAACGGATACCTGCTTTTCCAGGGGGGGATCCCGGAGGTCGACGAGTTCATTTCGTCACATTGGAAGTAGGTGCCAGGCGGGCGAAGACCAGTTCGTCCCGTACTTCGCCGGCCTTGATCAAGTGGTCCCGGTGGATGCCTTCCAGGGTATATCCCGCCTTTTCCAGCACGCGCACCGAAGCGGGATTCCCGGAAAATACGCCGGCCCAGATCCGCCGTGCGTTCCCGGAGCGGAACAGGTACTCGGACACGGCCTTCACTGTTGCGGTGGCCACGCCACGACCCCAATGCTCCCTGCCCAGCCAATAGCCTATTTCCCAGGATCCGGTGTAGACGTCCCGGCCGGGAACGATACCTACGACCCCGACGCATTCACCCAGGTAGTCAATGGCCCAGGCCTGCTCGTTGCCCCCGGCGAGTACCGTTTCCATGAATCCCACGGCATCGGACAACTGGTAGGGGTGTGGGAAACGGTCCCGCATGTTGCAGGCCACCAGGGGATCGTCGGCGTGGCGAGCCATGGCCGGCGCATCATCCCCGGCCAGGGGCCGCAATCCGTAGTCTGCCATATCCAAACGGGGTTCCATGGGCAGTCCTTTCAGCGGATTAACTGCCAGGATACCATAGTACATCAACCCACCGTCACTCTCTCCCCCGGCGCTACCGAGGCCGTAACCCAGGCTCCGCCACCGATCACCACGCCGTCCCCGATCACGGTCTCGCCGCCGAGGATGGTGGCGTTGGCATAGATGGTCACGTCGTCGCCGATGGTGGGATGGCGCTTGCCTCCCTTGACCAGCGTGCCATCCGGATTGCGGGGAAAACTGAGGGCGCCCAGGGTAACACTCTGGTAGATCTTCACGCGATCACCGATCTCCGTGGTCTCGCCGATGACCACACCCGTGCCGTGGTCTATGAAGAAGGCCGCACCGATCACCGCACCGGGATGGATGTCCACACCCGACGCGTGATGGGCCCATTCGCTCATCATGCGCGGCAACAGGGGCACGCCGAGGCGATACAGTTCATGGGCCAGCCGGTGCACAGTGACCGCCAGTACGCCGGGGTAGCAGAGGATTACCTCTTCCTCGTTGGCGGCGGCCGGATCGCCTTCGTAGGCGGCACGGATATCTCCCGCCAGCAGATGCCGAACCGCCGGCAGCTCGCCCAGGAAGGCCGCGGTAATCCTGCGGGCAGCGTGGGCAAAGTGATCCCCGCTCCCGGAATTTCCGGCGAAACTCCACAACTCCTCACAGGTGCAGCCCGAGCGGTGGCAGAACCGCAGGGTACGCTCGACCATGTCGTCGAGTCCGCGTGCCACACGGTCCAGACGTGCTCCGGTCAGCAGTTCGAGATCCGCATCCCGCGGCACCGGGCAACCGCGATAGCCCGGGAAAAGCAGGGCCAGCAGCTGCTCCAGGATCTGCTGCACCGCCTCCTGCGAGGGCAGGTCCTTCCCGCCGCTGCGGTTGATTTCACCGTCGGTGTGGTAGCTCTCGACAAGTTGCGCCGCCAGGGTGCGCAGATGACGTGTGCGGTCTTCACTGGTCATGACTGTTCCCTCGTACTCTGCCAACCCCAAGATCGAGAATTGACAGAGCACTAATCCGGAAGGTCCTTGAAAAGTTCTGTGGACAGATAACGTTCGCCGAAAGAGGGAATCACCACGACGATGCGTCGGCCGGACATCCCGGGTCGCGCCGCCACCGTGCACGCCGCGTGCAGGGCGGCGCCGGAGGAGATACCCACCAGGAGCCCTTCCTCGCGGGCGGCACGGCGGCTCATGGTCATGGACTCATCGTTATCCACGGTGATGATCTCGTCGATCAGGTCAATATCAAGCACCTTGGGTACGAATCCGGCGCCGATCCCCTGGATCTTGTGGGGACCCGGTTGGCCGCCGGACAGCACGGGCGAATCGGCGGGTTCCACCGCCACCGTCCGCAGATTGCGGTTGAGCTCCTTGAGGCGCCGCGACACGCCGGTCAGGGTGCCGCCGGTGCCGACACCAGACACCAGTACATCCACCCTGCCGTCGGTATCCCGCCAGATCTCCTCGGCGGTGGTGTGGTAGTGGATTGCCGGATTGGCCGGGTTGTCGAATTGTCCCGGCATGAAAGCGCCGGGGCGCGACGCCAGCAGTTCCTCGGCGCGGGCAATGGCCCCGGGCATGCCCCCCGCGGCTGCGGTCAGGACCAGTTCGGCGCCCAGCGCCCGCAGCACGGTACGGCGCTCGCGAGACATGCTGTCGGGCATGACCAGGGTGACCCGGTAACCCCGGGCCGCCCCGATGAAGGCCAGGGCGATGCCCGTATTGCCACTGGTAGGTTCGATGATCTCGCCGCCCGGCCGCAGGCTGCCATCGTCCTCGGCCGCCCTGATCATGGCCAGGCCGATGCGGTCCTTCACGCTGGACATGGGGTTGAGAGATTCCAGTTTGCCCAGGATTTCGCCGGGCCCCGGGGACAAGCGGTTGATACGCACGAGCGGCGTACCACCTATGGCATCGGCAATGGAAGCGTGAATCCGCTCAGACATGACAGGCTCCTCACAGATGACATTGATCACGGCCAGGTCCTCATGGCGTGCAGGAACAGGGACCTTCATTAATACATGATATAAATTATCTACTATACTGCCATGGGATTCAGTACAGGGGATCGTGACCCATCCGGAGGACTGGAACGTATCAGAGGGACCCGAGCAGACGCTGCAACTGATCCTTGTCGCCCAGGGTGATCAGCACGTCTCCACCGACCAGGGCGGCCCCCGGTCCCGGATTGAAGGCCATGTCCCCCGCCGCCCGCTTGATGGCGATGACGATGATGTTATAGGCACTGCGGATATCCGAGTCGCCCAGGGCCTGTCCGTCCAGACGACTGCCGGCCACCACGGGAACCTCCTCGAACATCAGCTCGAGACCACCACTCTGGGTGGCGATTTCCACGAAGTCGTAGACACTGGGACGCAGCAGGGCCTGCACCATGCGCATGCCCCCGATGGTATAGGGGGAAATGACCCGGTCGGCCCCGGCGTGGCGGATCTTGCGCCCCGCCCGGGCGTCGGTGGCCCGGGTCAGGATATAGAGGTCGGGATTACTATCGCGGCACAATTCCCGCGCCGACATGGTGATATACAGGTTGTCCACGTTGTTCGAGACCACCGCCACCAGCCCCTTGGCCCGGGCAATACCCGCCTGGTCGAGAATCTCGTCCTCGGTGGCGTCACCCAGGACCACCAGGTATTCGGATGCCGCCAGCTTCTCGGCAAGCTCCTCGTCGCCCTCGATCACCACGAAGGGCACATTCTCGTTCCGCAGTTCCTCGCAGAGGATCCGCCCCATGCGGCCATGCCCGCAGACCACGTAGTGATCCCGCAGTTTCTCGATATCGCGCAGCATCTTCCGCCTCCCGACGTAGCGCTTCAGGGATCCCTCGACGATGATCCGCCCCATGCCGCCGAGGGTGTAGGTCATGACCGTCAGCCCTGAGATGATCAGGATGATGACGAAGATCTGCCCCGACGTATCCAGCCGCTCCACCTCGCTGAAACCCACGGTACTAATGGTGATAACCGACATGTAGATGGCTTCGACGAAGGTGAATCCGCCCTCGACAACCATGAACCACAGGGTGCCCAACAGCACGACCAGGACCAGCAGAGAGATCCCGCGTAACACCGTCCGTATGCTGACATCACCCGTGAACATGGTACCTCCCCACCGTACATTTGGTAGCAGTCCGCATCCTAAAGCCTTGCCACGGGAACAAAAAGTACCAAATTTGGTAGGCGGGAACCCGATCCTGCCCAGTGGGTAGAAGACGGGTTCCTGCATCCTGACCCACACCAGTTCCGGGAGGAATGACCGTCATGCACCCCGTTTCCGCCCTACGCCTGTTCAGTGCCTTGATCCTGCTGGCCACCGCGACCGGTGCCGCCGCCCAGACCCTGACCGTCACGCCGCGACAGATCGACTTCGGCGACATGAAGCAGGAACAGTCAGCCACCGCCAACGTGACCCTGACCAACGACGGCGCCGCCAAGCTCGTCATCGGCAAGGTCGACGCCGACTGCGGCTGCACCGTACCGACCCTCGAGATCAAGGAACTTGGTCCCGGCGAGTCCACGACGATGGTGATCAGGTTCAACAGCAAGCGCTTTGCGGGGAAAATCTTCAAGACGGTGCGCGTCGAGTCCAATGACCCGGTCTCGCCCCTGATCGATGTGATTATCACTGCCAACGTCACCACGCCGCTGATCGTCGATCCGGCCTCGCATCGTGTCGGTTTCAAGCGCGCGCCCCAGGGCGAAGTGCAGACACAGCTGGTAACGTTCACC
Source organism: bacterium (assembly GCA_003646045.1). The sequence goes on along the minus strand of QNDV01000073.1, from coordinate 2,922 downwards.
GCCACCGAAGCCGACGAGCTCGAAATCTCCATCAACGGCACACGCCAGGGCCTGTTCGAGGTGGCGGTAATCAACAATCTGGACGGAGACCCCCGCCGCGCCGCCCTGGAAGTGACCGTACCGGCGGACATGAAGCCGGGCAGACAGCGCGACAATGTGCGGGTGCGCACGAATATTCCCGAAATACCCAAGGTCGACATCGAGATGCGGTGCTGGGTCCACCAGGCCCTGGCCGTGAGCCCCGCGGCCGTGAACTGGCGTTTCAAGTCGAGGTTCAAGTCGTCGGTACGGGTTGCCGCCACCGGCAAGGACATCGAGTTCAAGATCACCGGCGCCGAGACCGACCTGCCCGAGATCACGGTCGAGATCAATGAGACCGTGCCCAACGTCGAGACCCTTATCGTGCTGGAGGGCATCCCCATCACCAGTGAGGACGAGCGGGCCGTCGCGAACAAGGGCCGCATCAAGGGCACCCTGACCATCCACACCAACCTGCCAGAGCAGCCGACCATCGAGATCCCCGTGACCTACATGGTCCGCATGTAGATGCTGAGCACGCCCCGGCACGCCCCGGACCGCGCTCGCGGTTGGCCCCATATCCTGCGCGAAGCCGCAGTGCTGGTGGCCATCGCCCTGGTAGTGACGGCGGTGTCCTGGGGACTGCGCGGCGACCGCCTGCCCCTGCGGGCGGACGCGACGGTCTATGAATTGGAATTGGCGGCGCCTCTGGTCCCTGCGGTCGAGGCCCTTGCACTCTACGACGAGGGCGAGATTCTCTTCGCCGACACGCGCTCCGCACCGGATGGCGGCATGGTCATTCCCGGTACCTTTCCCCTGCGCCAGGACACCCTGGACGATGACCTGTTGGCGATGTTCGACTTCCTGGATGCCAAGACGCCGCTGTTGCTCTACGGCGACGGCAGCCTGCTGGAAACTTCAGGTGTGGCGGCACGACTGGTCGAACGTGGCTACACCGATGTGCGTATCCTCGACGGCGGCTTGTCCGCCTGGCAGGAGGCCGGTGGCGACGTGCGGCCTTTCGAACCGGAGGCACAACCATGAACCGGTGGCTGGTCCTGGCTTGTCGTCTGGCAGTGGGCGGAATCTTCATCTATGCCTCGCTGGACAAACTGGCCCACCCGGCGGCTTTTGCCCAGGCCGTCCACCACTACCGTCTGCTGCCGCTGGACCTGCTCCACCTCTTCGCCTACGCCATACCGGTATTGGAACTGGTGGCCGGTATGGCCCTGATCCTGGGGTTCTACCGGCGAGGTGCCGCCCTGATCACCGGTGCCCTGACAGTGGTGTTCATGGTGGCCATAACCGCGGCCCTGGCTCGCGACCTGGACATCTCCTGCGGGTGTTTCCATACCGACGGTGGGCATGGTGTGGGACGGGATCTGCTGTTGCGTGACGCGGTGCTGCTGGCCCTGACCATACCGCCATTATTGGCACGTCGCGGTGGGCCGGGACTGGACGACCTGAAGTCCCACTGACCCCCTTCCATCTTCCCTCTGCATCTTCCCGCCTGACAGTGACTTGAAGTCGAATTTGATTCTCATATGTTGATTTGACAAGCGCGCCTCAATGACTATTCTTCGAGAAAGTCCGGCCGCTGCGGCGGTCACCAGTAATTTCTCCAGGAGGACGAGCCATGCCGGCGTTGGTCAACCCCGAAAAATGCAACGCGTGCGAAGAGTGCGTCGAGGCCTGCCCCACCGAAGTTATTTCCATGGTCGACGGCAAGGCGTTCGTGAACGCCGAGGAATGCATCGACTGCGAAGCGTGCGTGGATGCCTGTCCCGAGGAAGCCATCTCGATGGTTGACTAGTTCCTGTGCGCTGGAACACTGAAGGGCGCCCCCCGGGGCGCCCTTTTCTCGTGGTCGGTCAACCGTTCTACTCCAGATCCTCCACCACCACCGCCGTCCCGTAGGCCAGCAGTTCGGCCGCGTGCTCCATCATCTCACTGGTGGCGAAGCGGACACCCACCACGGCGTTGGCTCCGTTGGCCCGGGCCTGATCGATCATGCGGTCGAGGGCTTCTTCACGGCACTCGGCGATCATCTTGGTGTAGTCGCTGATTTCGCCGCCGACAATGTTCTTCAAACCGGCCATCAGGTCGTGACCGATATTGCGGGCACGTATCGTGTTGCCGCGCACCAGACCCAGGGTCCGGACAATGCGCTTGCCCGCTATCTCGTGGGTAGTTGTCACCAGCATGGTATCCCCATTCGGTCCCTGGTCCATATTCAACGTTTCACGTCCTTGTAACGGGTGCAGCGGCGCACGTACAGACGTTCCCGCACAACTGACAGGATCAGCACGGCCAGGCCGGCGCAACCGCCGATCACCGCACCCTTGACCAGTAGCGGCAGGCTGTCCGTGCCCAGCATTGTCTTCAGCAGCATCGTCACGCCCCAGCCGCCTACCACCAGCACCGCCAGGCCGAACAGCAGCCAGCCCAGGGAGCGCTCGTTGCGATTGTAGGCGCTGAGCCAGAAATCCTCCCAGACCTCCGGGGGCGGTTCCTTCAGGCGCAGGGCACCGGTGATATCCTTGAGTCGGCGCAGCTGCTCGACTTCACGCCGGCTGTCGGCATCGTCGGCCAGATGGGCCTCGATGCGCTGGACATCAGGCGGATCCAGTTCACCGTCGACGTAGGCCGACAGCAGGTGGGCTTCCTTCCGGGGGTCGAAGGTGCCACTCACGTTGTTTCCTCCAGCCCGGCCGCCGTATGCAGCCGTTTGCGAGCCGTATGCAGCCGTGACATCACCGTACCGATGGGTACGTCACAGGCCGCGGCGATCTCGCGGTATTTCAGACCCTGGAAGTGGTAGAGGACGAATACTTCCCGCAACTCCTCGGGCAGGGTCTGGAGACCCTCCCACAGGCGGGAGCGCAGATCCTCTGCTTCCAGTCG